>JASMMD010000018.1 GCA_030748335.1 Candidatus Thalassarchaeum sp.
GACTCGGCGTACTCGCGAGCCCGTTGGTCGTCGTAGCCGTAAATCTCTATGCACACTAGACCAACGGTGGAGGCGACTCGGTAGCAGTACGAGTACAGGTCCTCAAAGGTCTCGTAGCGGTTGCGGTGGAAGTCGTCCTCCATTCCGCTGACCATGTCATCGAGCAGCTGCCGTGGAATCTCAAAGGTCTCCACCGTGTCCTTCATAGCCATGAAAATGGGGTCGGTCGAGGTGATATCTCCATATGCGGTGGAGAGCTTCTTCCTGTAGTAGAACAACTGCGACATCTTGTCGTTATAGGCCGACCTCTCGACCACTGGGCGGCCCGGGCTCAGTAGTTCGATCTTCGACCTGTAGTCTACCGACTCGGGTTCGTCGGCAGAGCCACCAGGGAAGATATCCTCATAGTCACCGTCGGCGATGTCGTCAGCGCGCCGGCAGAACGCGTAGTAGGCCATTATCGCCCTGCGCTCAAGGTCTGGCAGGTACTTGAATGAGTGGTAGAAGTTGCCGGCCTCTCTCCTAGTGAGTTCCTCGCAGTAGTCGTAGGCGGTCTCCGTCATGTCGTCAGGTACGTCTGGTTCGGTCCAGATTGCAGCGTCGATGTGCCTGAACGGGTTGACCAACTGTCCCCTGTTTCCGATTACTCCCATGAATAGGGCCCCTTCTCTCACTGCTTCGATGGCTGTGATGCTGATTGCGCGAGCAGCTTCCTTGGTCAGACTGACTGCCGATCGCACCCTCTCGATGCCACTCGCAGGCTCGTCCGCTTCAAACAGGGATATGCTCCGCTCGGCATCGTATCCGGCCGAAATCACCGAATCAGAATTCTGACGTTGAGCCATGCTGTTCCCGAATCGAGCGACCGCAACCTGCCTTTGAACCTCTCCCCCGTGCGCGCGGGTCGCGCGTCATGCGGTCCTTAGGACCGCAGTGGGGCGTTTTCCAAAACATCATCCTTCACGGTACTCGTTGAGTAGCGCCCTACTCCTCTTGGCGAAGGGGACTGCGAGGAGAACACTACGAACTAACCCCTCGATATCGGACCTGCTGATCTTGATTCTACTGTCGGAATCAAGCACGTTACCTTGTCTGAGTAGCATCAGAGTGCGTTGCCCGATGAGCACGGGGAGCATGCAGGAGCCACGCAGTCGCAACTGACGGTGAGGAAGCATGCCGATGTACTCCACGGCCGCATCGAGATGGGACTCGGCTAGGTCGATGTAGGCGTCGAACAAGGGCCTGAAGCGCTCCATGTTACCATCGTCAAGAAGATCAGCCGGGACCAACCCGTGCGCCGATAGGGAATTACTCGGGATGTAACAGCGCCCCATCCTCATATCTACGGGGATGTCGCGGAGGATGTTAATCAGCTGCAGGGCCTTACCGAACCGAACCCCCTTCTCGAAGAGCCTCTCTTCGGTCTGTGCGTCGGCATTGTAGATGTGGTCTAGGGTCATCCGAGTCCAGAACTCACCTACGCTCCCAGCGACCCTGTATGCGTAGTCGTCCAGCTCGGCGTCTTCCGACAGGGCGACCACATCACCTTGAGATGCACCGGTGAAGTGTCGCAGGTCGAGGCTCTGACCACCCACGATGACGTCGAGGCAACGACGTATGTGCAGTTGATCGGACTCGTTCAACTGGCCTATACAGGCCACGGTCTCCTCTACGCTCTCGAGCAGTTTCCTTTCTGATGCGATGCTCTGCAACTGGCTAATCTCCGCGAGTTCTGGAGGCGAATCCGAACGACCTTGCGCGTACTCGTTGTAATGCTCCAGCGCAGCCAGTCTAGACTCCGCGGAGCCGCGTTCCGAGTCGGCTATTGTGTCTGACGTCCTAGCCAGTAGGTAGAGCAGTCCCAGTTGCGACCTTACCTTCGAGGGAAGCTGCTTGAGGCTGAGGTAGAACGATCTGGAAGTCCCCTTCAGAATGGCGTCCAAATCAGCGCCCAACACATCAGCCATGGCACTCCCTCGGCTTGACTCAGCAGCCCCCTCACCTAAGACTCTCGCAGTCCCGCTTCGATGAGGACCCCGAGCAGGACCTGTCCTATGGCCGATGGATCCCTCGCGACGTGGATCCCAGCCGCTTCGAAGGCCGCGAACTTCTCCTCGGCGGTCCCCTTGCCTCCAGAGATGATCGCCCCGGCGTGCCCCATCCTCTTTCCGGGGGGCGCGGTGGCGCCGGCGACGAAGCCAACTATGGGCTTGCTGAAGTTGTCGGCGGCCCATGCGGCCGCATCCTCCTCGGCGGTGCCACCAATCTCGCCAATCAGCACCACGGCCTCGGTCTCCGGGTCCTCCTCGAATGCCGCTAGGCAGTCGATGAATCCGGTGCCGCTGACAGGGTCGCCGCCTATGCCGATGCAGGTAGTCTGGCCCTCGCCGATACTCATCGTCTGGGCCACCGCCTCGTAGGTCAGCGTACCTGACTTGGAGATAATTCCGATTCTCCCCTTAGCATGGATGTAGCCGGGCATTATGCCAACCTTACACCCGCCCTTCTCGCCGGGCGTGATTATCCCTGGGCAGTTGGGGCCAATCAGGCGGACGCCCGGTTTGTCGGACAGATGACCAATCGAGCGCACCATGTCGAGTGTTGGGATTCCCTCGGTGATGCAGACTATCAGCCCCTCTCCGCTGATCTCGTAGAATGCTTCGGCCGCCTCAATGATGGCCGAGGCTGCGAACCTCGCTGGCACGTAGATGACGCTGACGTCGGCACCGGTGTTCGAGACCGCCTCCGCCATGCTCTCGTAGACGGGGACCGTTCTACCGGGCAGCTCAACGCTCTGGCCGCCCTTGCCCGGGGTGACTCCGCCGACGATGTCGGTTCCGTACTCCGCCATGCGAGTTGCATGGAAGGTACCCTGACTGCCGGTGATGCCCTGCACGAGCACCTTACTTCCCTCGTGGATCCAGATGCTCATCAGTCTCCGCCCCCTATCGCACCGACTATGGCTTCGGCTCCCTCGGCCAGCGTGCTGGTGGTGATGACCGAGAGGTCGCTGGACTCGAGGACCTCCTTGCCCTGCTCGTGATTCGTACCCGAGAACCTGACCACCAGTGGCACCTTGAGACCGACCTCCGCCGACGCGTCGATGATGCTGCGAGCGACCATGTCACAACGGATGATGCCGCCGAATATGTTGACGAGGATTCCTTCGACGTTAGGGTCCTCTAAGATGATTCCGAAGGCAGTGGTAATCGACTCCTTGTTGGCCCCGCCCCCGATGTCGAGGAAGTTGGCCGGCTCGCCACCGTAGAGCTTGATGACGTCCATCGAGGCCATTGCTAGGCCCGCACCGTTGACAAGACAGCCGATGTTACCGTCGAGCTTGACGTACGAGAGGCCGGACCGCTTCGCCCTGACCTCGGTCTCCTCCTCCTCGGAACGGTCGCGCAGCTCTGCCCTCCAGGGGTGCCTGAATGATGCGTTGTCGTCGAAGCTGATCTTAGCGTCCAGAGCGACCATCGTGCCACCCTCGGTCCTGACCAGTGGATTAATCTCGACCATCGAGCAATCCAGCCCGACGAACATATCCGCCAGCCGACCAATCATCTCGACGAACGAGCCGTGGGCCGACCCGGTCAGTCCCAACGAGTCGGCGAGCGTAGTCATCTGCTCGTCGCGGAGTCCGTCTAGAGGATCTACCCATGCCTTGTGGATGGCCTGAGGAGTCTTCTCCGCAACCTCCTCGATGTCCATACCCCCCTCGGTGGATACCATAATCAGGACCGAGTCGGCCTCGCGGTCGACCAACAGGGCGAGGTAGTACTCATGCGCAATCGAGCAACCGGCTTCGACATACAGGTTATTGACCGTCTTGCCAGCGGTTCCAGTCTGCTTGGTGACCAGCCGGTTGCCTAGGATGTTTGAGGCGTACTCCTCGACCTTCTCGCGCGAAGAGGCAATCTTGACGCCCCCCTCCATCACGAGATTTCCTGTGTCAGGGTCGTACAGGTTGCCCTTACCCCTGCCTCCGGCGTGAATCTGACTCTTCACAGCCACCACCTGCGAGCCCAGCGAGTCGTAGGCCGTGAGGGCCTGCTCGACACTGATGCAGTGAACTCCGTCCTGCACCGCGATGCCTGACTCCCTGAACAGGGCCTTGCCCTGATACTCGTGGATGTTCACGTCCCGGCCACCTCAACCCCGTCTTTCAACGATGCGCATGCGCGTCTTGCGTGGCGTGGACGCGAAGCGCTCAAACGCGGCCGCATGCCCGACGGGACATGGACGTCATAGTTCTGGCAGGAGGCTTCGGCACCCGTCTGCGGCCGTGGACCGAGGGACGAGCAAAGCCGCTGCTACCGCTTCTCGACAAGACCCTGCTGGAGCGCGTTGTTGAGGTAGTTCCCTCTGAGATGGTCGATAGGGTGGTTGTCGCCGCGGGTTATGGGATTGATGAGATGGAGTCGTTTCTCGCAGGCGCGAGCCTGCCCTACGAGACAGTGCTGTCCGTCGAGGATGAGGCCATGGGGACGGGTGGTGCGGTGGCGTTGGCACGGCAGCATCTGAGTGGTGAGGGCCCAGTTCTCGTGCTCAATGGAGACCTAATCTCAAGCGTCGATGTGACCGCTCTGGTCGCTCATCACGTGGCAACGGGTGCCAAGGCCACTCTGTCTCTGTGGGAGGTCAAGGACCCGAGCCGCTTCGGGGTCTGCGACCTCGACGAGACGGGTATAATCCGCAGATTTCAGGAGAAGCCAGAGCCGGGTACAGAGTTCTCCAACCTGATCAACGCAGGGTGCTATCTGATTGAGCGCGAAGTGTTGAGTAATCTTTCCAGTGACAAGCACAGCATGGAGCGCGAAATCTTCCCCGGCCTCGCCGAGGCAGGAGAGATGGCCGGCCTCGCGTTCACCGGCTACTTCGTCGATGCTGGCACTCCAGACTCGTTCATCGAGGCCGCACAGGTCTGCATAGCAAACGGTCGCTATGGTACGGGACGCGTACAGGAGGATTGCTGGCTCGGTGACGATTCCGGCTGCTTGGGTGAGGTGAGGGGGAGCGCTATCGGCCCGGGATCGGTTATCGGAGAAGGCGCATCTCTGGTGGACTGCGTGATTCTAGAGGGCGCTAGGATAGGAGCTCGGGTCAAGCTCAATAGGTGCCTTGTAGGAATGGGCGCCACCATCTCAGAGGGATTGGAACTCTCTGACCTTGTCATAGGTCATGGAGCTTCAGCCTAGGTTCGCCAAAAATGACCTACGACACCTGACCGACCGCTTGCGCGGCCCAGACTCCGATTCCGTAAGCCAGTATGGTGGCGATGATGCCCAGTGCCATCGACGACTCGAACCCCCATCCTCGTCTGAGCAGGAAAGGTAGTATCACGAAGAGCAGCATTGACGGTATAACCAGCCACAGTATACTCTCTGCAAAGTCGGCAACCTGTGCTGTGTCTTGCGTGTCATTGTACAGCCACGTCATTGACATGATGCTTGCTAAAGGCAGGGAGATGACGAGTGCGCCGAACACCGCCGACCTCTTCGCAATCTCACTCGCTGTCACTATTACTGCCCCTGAGAAGAGACCCTTTCCTGCTAGGTTGACCCAGTCCATGGTGCTTGAAGCGGGAGCCGGCACTCAAGCCTGCCGGCACGGTCAAAGGGAACTCTCCGCTCGTCGTGCTGTGAGCGACTGCATCGTGGTTGTGAACTTCAAGACCTACCAGACCGCTCATGGCGCGTCTGCCGAGGAGTTAGCGCGCGTGATGTCGGGAATCGACACCGAGGCGAGACTCGTCGCCGCGGTTTCGGCACTCGACCTTTCAGCGGTGGTTACCGCCGCTCCTGACCTCGAAGTATGGTGCCAACACCTCGACCCGGTCGGTTTTGGCTCCAACACAGGCTGGATGCACCCTGAGACTGCCATTGAGAGAGGGGCATCTGGGACCCTGATCAACCACGCCGAGCACAAGGTCAGCATAGAGCATGTGGCAATGCTGCTGGACCAGGTCCCCGAGGGCTTCGAGGTGTGCGCTTGCGCAGCCGACATCGACGAGGCGATGGCGCTGGCGGCACTGGTGCCCAACTACGTGGCAGTCGAGCCGCCAGAGTTGATTGGGGGCGACGTGTCCGTCACCAGTGCCGACCCGGGTATAGTCAGCGGTACCGCTGCGGCTGTGCGAGAGGTCAGTGAGGAGGTCGGAATCCTGTGCGGGGCTGGCGTCAAGACCGGCGCTGATGTGGCCAAGGCAATCGAGCTGGGCACCATAGGAGTCCTGCTTGCCAGTGGAGTCACCAAGGCCGCAGACCCAGGTGCAGCGCTAAGTGGGTTGACCTCGGAACTCTGAGGGCGACCTCAGAGTCATGATTGAATAGGTGCCGGCAGCTACCGCCATCGCGCCGACCAAGACGTTCCACTCCGAGAGGGCATCGAGCGCGAGTGCTAGGAAGTAGAACACGCAGATGACCACAAACAGGATGGCGTGAATGGCCGGCCCGCCCCTCAGACGCGGGTCGAGGAAGTCGTACAGGTAGATTCCACCACCAAGCACGGCGTATGCATTCGCGAAGCCGATGTAGGCTAATCCGAACAACAGTGGGAAGGCCACCATACCCAGAGTCATGTCGACGCCCCCGAGAACGAGATCCACTCCCAGGATGATGACGTTCCCGTTGTGCATCAGCAACTCGTGCCACTCGAAGTATTTCCTCACGTCGTAGCCCTTGGCAGCGTTGTTCGGAATCAGGTAGAAGGTCACCACAGAAGTCACGAGCAGCGCAGTGCCGCAAGCCGTGGCGAAAGCCGGTGGAACGGCCGCTATAGCCCAACCCGGGACCTCACCTCCGAGGACCAAGACCCACGATGAGGCAGCTGCAACGGAGAAGTAGAGGCCGAATGCCGCGAAACTCCACACCGTGAACGGGACCAGTCTGTGGATCCCCAGTAGGAGGACCTCCTCGCTCTGCCTGCTGTCGTAGGACGTCGGCAGCGACTCGCTCCCTTCCTCGTCAGTGCAGATGCTGAACAAGGTGAACACCGAAAGAACTGCGGCAACCGTCCTGAACAGGGCCAATAGGATGTCTGGTACGTACTGTGAACCGCCAATTTCGTCCGGTGTCTGTGTAACTCCGACGACGCCGCTGGACAAGACATAGTACAGCAGTGCCAGTAGTGCGAAGGTGACTAGAGCGGCAGTCTCGAGATATCGGTCCCGCTCGCCGTACTCGCGCAGCCAGCGCATGCTGGTGCAAAATGCACACTAGCCTTGAACTATGCCCCGGACAGTGCGATTCTGCTCACTGCTTGGCGCGCTTGCGTGAGGCCTTTCGGCGTCGCAACTTCTTCTTGCGCCACTTCCAGCGCTGCTTCCCCTGCTTCTTCCAAGCACGGGAGCCTCTCTTCATGCGAGTCGCCGACCTGCTCTCCCTATTTGAGCGATTCGCGATGTCAGAGGAGAGATGGTGGGCGATACAGGATTCGAACCCGTGTCACCGGCTTAGAAGGCCGGGATGATATCCAGACTACACCAATCGCCCGGTTACCTCCGCAGGCCTCTCGGTCAAGAACCCTGCACATCGTCCGAGACGTCCTCGAGCAGCTCTCCGACTGCATCCTCGACCGCCTCCTGCATCTCTTCGACGTCCGAGCCAGCGCTCAGGTTGAGCGAACCGTCGTCCCTGATGTCCTGCTTGATGTCTGCGACCTTCCTCCCGGTCTTTTTGGAGATCTCCTTCTGCAGCCTCTTGCGCTTCCAGCGCTTAGCGCGGATTCTACTCAGGGTGGTCGTGATTCGCAACAGGGTCTCGAGGATGGCCAGCAGCACGAGGCTGCTGAGGAACGATCCAGCGAGCTCGGGCAGACTATTGAGCAGGGTCTCGAACTCATTCCACTGTATTGAGGTCGAGCCGACTAGGAAGACACCAAGGACAGCGAACGGGAGCATCTTGGCGACGTCTCTCGAGAGGTCCTCGGTCCAGTACGCGAGGATGCGCACGGCACCGACCACCGATGTGGCGATGAGGGCATTGCGTGTGTGGTCCGAGCCGTCCGACAGAAGAGTAAGTATGACCGCTAGAACCAGCGTCCAGAAGGCTATCAGGATGGGGACGACTACGATGTACTGAATGACGAACAGCACGCTCCTCAGGTACTTCTTGACCTTCCCACCGAAGTCGTCAGCGTATTTGCTCAGATCCAGCGTCAGCAGGTCCTTCTTGGCTAGTATTCTGTAGAACATGAAGACGAAGCCGGAGTACACGGCGATGGCGATGATGGCCATCAGTGTTGGATAGGTCTCTCGACCGAAGTCGACGATCATCTCGAGCAGCTCATCACGAGTGGTCGGGATATCCACGCGACCCACACCCCCCTCCGACTCAAGGTAGTTGCCCTAATTGGTGCTAAAGGGGCGTGCACACTTGGGGCACCTCGTGGGTGCGCTGACCCTGACCCTCTCCCACGCGTGCCCGCAGTTACCGCAGATCCACTGTCTCTCTGGGAGGCTGTCCAGTACATCCTGACGAAGCCTTCTGAGAACCACTGAATCGGCTAGGCTCGGTGCGGGGGCGATTCGCTTGACGAGCTCCGCGTGGTTGCCGCCGTGCTCGACCATACCCGCTGCGTGGAGCAATTCGTGTACTAGCGTGTGACGGAACAGCAACTCGTCATCGACGAGCACGCGGTTGAGCCCGATGGTGACAGAGCCGGGCGCGACTCTGAGTCTACGCCTCCTGAATAGCTCGTTCGGGTCGTACTCGAAGCGAGTCATCCCGAGACGACTCTCGTCAGTCGCCAGCCATTCCAGAGTCAGGTGCTTACCCAGGTGCCGCAGGAACGGCGCCTCCTCCTCACTCAGAACTTCCTTCAGTTCGTCGAGCAGACCCTCAGGCATCTGGGGGGTCTCTGCATCTCCGGCACTGCCCCCGCTCTCGACCACGCCGCAGCGTGCTCCATTCTCCTTAAATGGCCGTCGTAGGTCGGCTGTGCATTGGGCGTGTGGCGCAGCCTGGAAGCGCGCTTCCTTGGCATGGAAGAGGCCCCGAGTTCAAATCTCGGCACGTCCACCATTCCCGCTCTGATTGCGATAGCGTTATACTCGCAGTAAATCGTTTTTCGACAATAGTGACTTGAAGCCTTCTGAACTAGCCTAAATGGTGTGCCGAAGGGCAATTTGCATTGATACTAAATAGTCTATACTTACACGCACGACGTATGAAGTCTAAGCTGAAAGCAACACTTCTTTGCACGCTAATGATTGCGTCAGTCCTTGCCGGGTGTCTCGGCGGGGACGACGATGAACCGGAACCGGAACCAGAGGACGTACTAGGTTGCACCTATGCGGACGCTGAGAACTACAACCCCGATGCCACCAAGGACGACGGATCGTGCACCTACGCCGATCCTGAGCCAGAGCCTGAGGCCGTAATGGGCTGCATGGATCCTTCGGCAAATAACCACAATGCTGCCGCTGAGGAAGACGACGGCTCTTGTGATTATGGCATGGCACAAGCCGACATTATGGCGGCTTACGCTTCAGGGGACATGTCCTTCAGCGAGGCTCTCTACGAGTTGGAGAAGTCACGGAAGTGCCGTGAGCAGGGTACGAACAACCCCTGTGAGATAGTTGAGATGTCGATTGGCGACGCCTCGACCATCGACCCACACGATGCTTACGACTCCGCATCTGGAGATGTAATTGAGCAGGTCTACGACACGCTCTACCGCTACGCTGGAGACGGCAGCGGGAATGCCATCATCGAACCACGTCTGGCTACTGGCTACACAGTCAGTGCAGACGGCCTGACCTACACCTTCGACCTAAGGGACGATGTGTACTTCAGCAACGGTGACAAGATGGAAGCATCCGACGTTGTGTACTCATGGTGCCGCGTACTTGGCTACGGCTCGCCCGACAGCCACGTAGGTTGGATCCTGGAGCAGAGCTTCGACTGCAACGACGCCGACGGCAACCACGACGATAATGGTGGCCTGAGTCTCACAGTCAACAGCGCGACCTCGTTCAGCGTCACGCTGTTCGCACCGTCCTCGGCTTTCATCTCGACGATTGCCTACACGGTTGGTGCTGTGATTAACGCCGACCTGTGCGAGGCCAACAGGGTAGTTGATACAGATGCAGACGGTAACGTCGTGTCTGACGACTACTGCCACGAGTGGATGGACGAAGCTCCCTTTGGAGCAGGAACCAACGCGTACTTGGTACAGTCATGGGTCCGCGAGGACCGTCTGGTGCTCGTACCCAACTGGATGTACTGGGAGGCTGGTGACTACAACATCAACCGCCACACTGTGTCGATTGTGACCGAGGCCTCGACGAGGCTACTCGCCTTCACTGACGGTGAAGTCGACTTCGGCAGCATCAACATCGAGGACTTGGTAAACTTCTGCGACAACCTTGAGGACAAGCCAAACGTACAGTCCAAGGATGGATACATCTGCACCTACAGGGAGACCTTCACCACAACCCTGTCCGCCTTCAACCTACACCCGAAGGTTCTGGACGCCGGTGAGGACAACACCAACACAGGCGCTAACTCGTCCCTAGTGATCAACCACGACTGCGATGGCGACGGAACAAACGACTGCAACGTCATGGAGACTGCGGCCCTGCGCGAGGCTATCTCATATGCATTCGACTATGAGACGCACCGAAGGGAGACCTACGATAACTCGCTGGCTCCTCAGTACGGACCGATCCCGACTGGATTCCTGTTCGCAGAGACCCAGTACGAGGTCTTCTCGTATGACATCGCAGGCGCCGAGCAGATTCTCGAGGACGCCGGCTTCATCCGCCAGTACGACTGCGCTTCGCTGACACACGGCGAGGCACCTACTGTTGTGGCTGAGGCTGACAGAGACGGCACCGAGTGCCGCCTACCTAACATCCTGCGCGTTATGGCCAACGAGGGCAACGACTACCGTATTGCCATGGCCGGACAGTTGGAGGAGGCCCTAGGGACTATCGGAGTTGCAACTTCAGGTGACGCCAAGCCTTGGCCAGAGTACCTGACGATGTACTACACCAGGACCTGGGACATCCGCTTCAGCGGATGGGCACCCGACTATCTGGACCCTGATAACTACTGGTCGCCGTTCGCCGGCGGTCACTCCATTGGTGGCGACGCCTATGGTACAGGGTACGAGAACGCTGACGTCAACGCCGCTCTGTTGATTGGTAGGACATCTCAGGACAACGCTGAGCGCGAGCAGGCATACATCGATGCCTTCGCTGCATGGCAAACGGATCCGAACATGATTATCATCGGTCAGTACAACGGCGTAGGTGTCAAGCACGACGACATCTGCAGCCCTGACTGGGTAGCCATTGGGTCCGCCCACTGGTTCGACTACGACAAGCTGCCGGAAGTTGACGGCGCGCTGGTCGGCTCCTGCTGATTAAGCAGTTAAGTCGAGAAACGTAAGGCCGGCGGCAGCCGCTTCGGCGGCTGCCGTCGCGCCGAAATCAAATTCCCCTCACGCCTGCCTACGGCAGGCGTGAGGTAATCGTCATAGGTCGGCGACCGTACCGAAGGCAGGGAGGGATTGTCTTGAAGCTGCACGAGTTCGTCGTCCGGCGCCTCCTACTGTTAATCCCGGTCATGATCGGGGTTGCAATCTTCACGTTCGCCATAGCCCACATCATCCCAGGCGACCCGGCTGCCATTCAGTGCGGCGACAAGTGTGGCGTGATAGTCGACTTCACCGAAGACGGGGAGCCGATATCGGCCTACGAGGCCAACAGAATCAGACTGAAGATGGACGATTCGGTTACCGTTCAGTTCTGGAGATACATCACAGATCTGGCCGAGGGCGATTGGGGTGAATCGTTGCTATATCATCGTCCTGTTGTCGATGTGGTCAAAGATGCCGCTCCAATAACACTGGAGATGTCATTCCTCGCCTTATTCATAGCCTATCCTCTAGGCATTATCCTAGGCATAATCAGTGCAGTCAGACAAGACCGCATGTTCGATCACGTTTCCAGATTCTTCGCCATCGCCTTCGTTAGCCTGCCGATATTCTGGTTCGCAATGATGCTGCAACTATTTCTCGCAACAGGGACTGAACACGGAGGTATTTGCGATCCGATATTCGGAACCGAGGGGGGATGCTTCCCGATATACGGCAGGCACGATCCAAGTTACACCTATCCTGTAGACGGGTATGCATGGTACTATCCTGCAGGAGGGACTGGATTCCACCTTGTCGACAGCTGGTTCGTGACCGACGAGAAGCTGGCGACGCTACCCTCGGAGTGGGGCTCGAACTGGCTGCTGTTCAAGGACACTTTGTTCCACCTGGCTCTTCCTTGCGCCGCTCTGGGGATTGCATCCGCCGGTTCACTTCTCAGGTACATGCGCGCTAGTCTGCTCGAGGTACTACACGAGGACTACGTTAGGACCGCCCGCGCCAAAGGCCTCTCAGAATTCAGAGTAGTAATTGTACATGCATGCAGAAACGCCTTGATCCCGATAGTCACCATCCTAGGGTTCTCCATAGGGGGCGCGATAGGAGGGGCAGTCCTCACTGAGACCGTATTCGCCTTCAACGGGATGGGAAGGGTTGCTGTGACATCGATTCAGTACCTTGACTTCGTAGTAATCATGGGAGTTACTCTAATCACTTCCGTGATCTTCCTATTATCCAATCTAATCGTCGACATAACGTACGCAATTATCGATCCGAGGGTGAGGCTGGAATGAGAGACTGGGACGGGGGTAAGGGGAATCGCGACGAGAGCCTTCGGCGCCTGCGAGAGGCGCTATCCCAATCCAAGAGCGACCTCAGCCGTAGTTGGAAGATCTATCGTCGTTCTCTGCTAGCGATGCTGGGCCTTTTCATGGTCATCTCTGTTTCTCTAGTTGCGATTTTTGCTGAGGATATAGCCGTCGAGCATCCTTACAGAAACCTGCAGGACACGGAGGATAAGTGGTCGATAGACTACGAGCCGAGGAGGGCCGACCCGTTCTCGGAGGAGTGCGACTGGCACGAGCAGAAGATTACCACTAATCCCAACTCCCCTCTTTTCTCCGAGATTGTGGTTGCCGAGTCCGACGACAAGGTGGGTGATGATAACAGATACTACAGGGACACGCTGTCTGTAATCCAATTCATCAAACTGGAGGACTCCCTAGGATACGACCTAAACTTATCACTCCTCAGCATAGACCCCTCCAACTCGTCTCTTCTGGTGCTGTCACCCGAGCTATACGGTAACACATCCCTCTACGCTGGAGTCTGGGTGACATACGAGTTCGACAACGAGGAGATGCACCACTGGTGGATGCCGGACGGTTACGACGTCTGCATCTTCGGGACCAATGATCAGGGCCATGACCTGTTCAGCAAGGTTGTGTATGGGTCTAGAGTGTCCTTGAAGATTGGAATTACAGTAGCTACTCTGACAGTCATCATAGGGACCATCGTTGGAAGCATCAGCGGGTACTTCGGCGGCAGGGTCGACGAGGTAATAATGAGGATATGTGACATCTTCTTCGCTATCCCCGGGCTAATTCTCGCCATGGCCTTCGTAGCCGCCATGAACCAGATTACCAGTCTGACAATTCCGCTCTGGCTGGGGATTCTGTTCCCGATATTCGTTCTGGCCGCATTCTCCAACACGTACCTCAACTCGACTGTTCCCGATGATGATCAGATTAGCGAACAGGCGATGAGCCTGATAATGCGATATCGAGGCGTCCTCTTGGCATTAGTCGGCTTCATCTTCTTCGTAGGATGGATGCCGGGAGCATCTTGGCCGGACTTCTTCGGAATCTCCGAGAGCAGGAGTTGGAGGGCCTTCGCAGCATTGGGGATACTCACATTTCTGGGAGCAATCATACTGGCAGACAGGAGATTCTTCCTCAACACGAGCTTCGAAGGAGGACTGGGCCGCATCAAGGACTCCTTCGATTGGACGAATCCATGGAGGTACCTGACATTCAGGACATTGGCGGTATTCGTGTCCCTAGCGCTACTGTTCAGCTTCTCTGGCAGCGAGGGCGAGGAGATAGTTCTGATCAAGGACTTCGATCGACTCTGGAAGGTGCAGGCAGCACTCATTTTCACCGGCTGGCCGGGCTATGCCAGACTGATTAGGGGGCAGGTCCTATATGTCAAGGAGATGACCTTCGTCGAAGCCGCTAGGAGCGTCGGGGCCCGTCCTGGGAGGATAATGTTCAGGCACATCCTTCCCAATGCTTGGGCCCCGTTACTCGTCGCCTTCACCTTGGACATAGGTGGGACGATACTCTCTGCATCCGGCCTCTCTT
The DNA here is from genome assembly GCA_030748335.1 of Candidatus Thalassarchaeum sp. Classification (GTDB taxonomy): domain Archaea; phylum Thermoplasmatota; class Poseidoniia; order Poseidoniales; family Thalassarchaeaceae; genus Thalassarchaeum. Next base: position 14,247 of record JASMMD010000018.1, read on the forward strand.
TCCTCGGGCTGGGTGCCGACGCATACACTGCAGAATGGGGGTTGATGATTTCCGAAAGCAGACGTTACTTCCTGCTGTCGCCACATCTGATGCTATATCCGGGGCTGGCAATCGCTGTGACGGTCCTCGGCTTCAACCTGCTTGGTGACGGAATTAGGGATGTCGTCGATCCCAAGAACAGGAGATGAGAAGTTGACTGAGAATGTGCTAGAGATTGAAGGACTCAGAGTTCACTTCGACACGCTCGATGGACCTATCGAGGCTCTCCATTCGGTCGACTTGGAAGTCAAGGATAAGCAGATTATGGGCCTCGTGGGCGAGTCGGGATGCGGGAAATCGGTCACCTCCTTGGTCACAATCGGACTGGCTACCTGCGATGTCGACGAGGGGAGCGTGAGGTACCAGGGCGAGGAACTCCTACACAGCGATTCGGAGGAAGACAGTAGGGTTCAGTACATCTCCGGTTGGATAGTGGTGCTCTCGGTCATGACAGCCATCCTAGGCCTGTTATGGTGGGTGCTGATCAACCCGATCCAAGGCTTCACTGTACTTGTTGCCTCCGGGGTAATCGGAATATTGTCATGGGTCGTCGGATTTGCCGCGAGGAGCGAGTCTCGCAAGCATCAGAAGTTCATGAGGTGGGTCCGTGGCAATGAGATTAGCATGATCTTCCAAGAGCCCATGTCGGCTCTGAACCCACTGTACACGGTCGAGAAGCAAATCTCCGAGGTGATGCGCACGCACGACAGGCTGGTTGATGCCGAAACGCCACGTCACATCAGAATCCTACAGGCACTTGCGAGTCCTTTCTCGTTTTTCGCTAGTGCAATTAGATTGAGCCCATACGTCTCATCCGCAGTCATCGGAATTTTCGCTTTCGTGACGGCTGCGCATGTCCGGGGCTTCTCGGACCAAGCCGAGTCTTGGGCATTCATTTTCGTGATTGCACTGCCCTTCATCGGATATGGTACCTATGAAGTCTCAAGCGGAACAGTGGGTACGGTTTCCTCATCGAGGATATCGACTGCCATAACCAGCCTCCCGTTAGGTGTCGCCACTTCCATTGTGGTGTATCTGATGCTATGGATGCCTTTCTCGGCCCTTATGGGCATAGTGGTAATCTGCACCCTGCTGGCACTGCCCGTGGTCATCATACTCGACTACCTGAGGCTTGACCCAGCCCACACTAGGCAGGTCATCGACATACTCGAGGATGTCAAGATTCCAAACCCAGAAGCGGTCGTGAGGATGTATCCACACGAGCTCTCCGGGGGGATGCGCCAGAGGGTGATGATTGCCATGATGATGGCATGCGAGCCGAAGCTCCTGATTGCAGACGAGCCTACTACAGCACTCGATGTCACCATCCAGGCCCAGATACTCAAGCTGATGAGGGACCTGAGGGATGAGAAGGGCACGGCGATACTACTGATTACTCACGATCTGGGGGTAATCGCCGAGATGTGCGACGATGTCACAGTGATGTATGCTGGCTCCGTGGTCGAGACTGGAAGTATCACAGACGTCCTCTCCAGGCCTAGGATGCCATACTCGATTGGCCTTCTTCACAGCATACCCACAATAGAAGCAGGTTCCGAAAGGGCAGTGCTCCCAATCATCCCGGGACAGGTCCCGGATCCGAACCTGCACTTCGATGGATGTAGGTTCCACCCGAGATGCCCCTTCGCTGAAGAGAAGTGCATCTCTACGCCCCCGCCGATGGTGGAGGTGGAGCCCGGGCACTTCGCTGCCTGCCACTACACAGATCGAACAAATGATGTCTCACAGGTACAAACTGAGTTCGACAGATTCGCTGCAGTTTATGGGTCAGAAGGAGTTGCCTGAGATGACCGAGGAAAGTAGGGACGGAGAAGTCCTCATAGAGGTCAAGGGCATGAAGAAGTGGTTCCCGATAAAGGGAGGCATGCTGTCCGAAGTCAAAATCCATGTCAGGGCAGTGGACGGGGTCGACCTGCATATCAAGCGAGGCGAAACGCTGGGAATCGTCGGCGAGTCGGGCTGCGGTAAGACCACTCTGGGCAGGGTCTTGCTAGGCCTGATACCGATTACCGATGGCTCTGTCCTCTATGACGGCGAGGACATCAGGACAATTCCAGACCGGGAACTCAGGCGGAGGATGCAAATCGTCTTCCAAGACCCGGGGGGCTCGATGAACCCTAGGATGTCCGTCAGGTCCATCGTCGGAGAGCCGCTACAGGTGAACAGACTGGCCGAGGGCGCCGAACTGACTCAGAAGGTGGCCGACGTTCTTGATTCGGTGGGACTCAAGCGCGAGCACATGAATCGCTTCCCGCACGAGTTTTCGGGCGGGCAGAAGCAGAGACTCGCACTGGCCAGAGCACTCTCACTTGACCCTGAATTCATCCTCCTCGACGAGCCAACCAGCGCCCTCGATGTCTCGGTGCAGGCCCAGGTGCTGAACCTGTTGGAAGAGATTCAGGAGAAGCACGGCCTCACCTTCGTCTTCATCACCCACGCCTTGAATGTGGTGAACCACATCAGTGACCGGGTGGCTGTGATGTATCTGGGCAAGATTGTCGAGATTGCCAATACCGCCGACCTGTTCGACAAGCCAGCCCACCCTTACACCCATGCCCTGATGTCAGCTATTCCGGAACCGTCCCTCGAGAAAGCCTCCAGGGAGAGGATTGTGCTGAGTGGAGATGTCCCGAGTCCAGCCGACCCACCCTCTGGGTGTAGGTTCCACACTCGCTGCCCGATAGCCGAGAAGGGTCTGTGCGACGTCGAGGACCCGCCCTTGGAGACGATTGATTTCGACGACCATGCCGTGGCCTGTCATTTCCCATTGGGCCCTGGGATGCGACTCCCAGTCGTAGACGACGCCCAGACGCAATCAGGAGATGACGACGGTCCAGCAACGGTCGTGCTCTGAGGAGATAGGATGGTCCGAGAGACGGAGTCCGAGGGGGCCGACCCTCCTCCGATACTCAGCAAGGAAGAGGAGTCCGAAGCCGCGTTCTGGCGTTTGAAGCGGGCCTCCGACGAGTGGAGGGAGGACCGAGTCAAACGAGTCCTCGCCCAAGAGGGAGAGAGCCCCTTGAGGACTCTTGGCAGGGTGCTGTATGTGTCTGCCTGTGTTCTCTTCGATGGCCTGATTCTGACCGAGGTCCCGGTCAGAATGGGCAAGACCACGTTTTCCTGGCTACTGCTGGCAGTCCTACTGGTCCTAGCAATCAAGTTCCAGAGGGAGTACTACGGGAGATGGTTCGATGTCGACACCGACAAGATTGATTTCAGTCAGCCTTGACTGGGAAGCGCTCAGTGTGTATTCGCTCGAATCTCCTGAACGAGGGGACAATCAAACCAGCCGTCGTCGTCAGCACCATGAACGCCACGGCAATCGAGTAGGTCGTGAGCACATTCGTCGCCTCAATCATCCAACCTCCCAGAAGGGGTGCGAACGGGATGAAAATCAACGAGCCTATTGCATCCAATGAGTTGACCCTGCCCCTCAGATGTTGATCGACGCTGTCCGACATCGTGGTCCTCCAGATTACACCCAAGGTCCCGCCAAGAGTACCCTCTAGGAAGACGAACAGTAGAATCGCCCAGAACGGAATCGGCATCGCCCACATCAGCATGCACCACGCGATTCCCCCAATGAAGATGTAGAACACCAACCCCCTGTACTCCTTGGGAATCGGGCGGATTCCACCGAGCACTGAGCCGACCATGGCACCCATTGCCCCGACAGCCCCGAACAGACCGAAGGCATTCGCCCCCAGCCCCTTGTTCTCGATGATGAACGGGACCCCTATCTCGATGGCCGAGTCACCTACATGCCAAATCATGAACATGAAGATGCCCGCGAACAGCCAAGGCTGCGTCTTGACGAACTCCCATGCTTCGACGACCTCCTCACGCAGGTCCCCGACCTCATCGCGAACCACCTCGACCTCCGAGATGGTCCAGAGGACAGCTCCGCTGAAGAGGAAGGTGATAACGTCGATGACCAGGCAGACCTCTATCCCCCAGGCACCCACGGTGAAACCACCGATTAGCGGCCCGAGCATCCATGCCGCCGTCATCGCAACCCCTCTCATGGCATTGGCCTGCGGCAGCAGTTCCTCCTCTACCAGATCGGGCACCAATGCACCTATCGCCGGTATCGAGAAGGCCCCTGCTCCTCCGGTCAGGAAGGTCACCACGAGCAGCGTCTTGATCTCGTCCAGACCAGCCATTAGCGCGACTATCGCCAAGGCGACCAGCACTGCCTGAGACAGGTCCGCAACTAGTGCTACCGTCCTGCGCGGCATCCTGTCGACGACCATGCCGCCATACAGGAGGAGAGGTAGGTGACCGAGGAAGTAGGCGGTGAATATCAGACCGTATATTCTAGGCCCACCAATCTGGGCGACCGTCCAACTCATCCCGATGATGAAGATCGAGGTACCCAGCATGTTGACGCCGTTCCCGATGAGTAGTCGGCGGAATTCGGGAATGCCCCAAGCGTCCCTCATGCTCATGCGTCGATGGCCAGATTGAGGCCATTTGAAGATGACTCGGGTTGACTAAGGTAGGAATTGAGTGAACGCTTGTGCAATCATGAATGGATTAGCAAATGATAGATTTGTATATCAAGAAAAATATTCAATATTATTGTACATATGTTCATTATATCACGAAAATTATGGAAATAAGCGCAAGAATCAATCAATTGTATGTACAAACGAGCGAATGATTATAGCACGCTCTCGCACGCTTACGCGTATTCGGGGGAGCGGGATGTTGGAATCAGCGGCGCATGTTGGCCTGCAAGCACCCGACGGCCCCTTGTCGCTGGACAAGTTCGGTGCCGAATCAGCTAGGATAGGCAGGGAGGTTGCAGACGGATACCACCGCTATCACATAGATACCGAAGAGGTCGATGACGTGAATCCCCTGCCGCACAGGTTCCTAGTCACGGTCGGCAAGGTCGGTCTGGCGAAACTAATCACCAAGGAGGCGATGACCTACTTCCGGCCTTGGGACCCACATTTCGACGTGATTCTTTCCAGACCCTGTACCTACGGCGTCTTCTCCGGGCCACTGGGCGGCTTCATTCCAAGGCCGAAGCTGTGTGTGGGGTGCTTGAGGTGCGAGGTCCAGCACCCTGAGTTCGTGAAGGTCCTGCCCAACCCGGAACTACTCAAGATGGGAGACTCGTACACGACCCACGGCCACATCGCTGCCATCGACGAGGAAGCGAAGAAGGGCATGGTTCCGGTCCGCGGTCAGGGGTACAGGGGACGCTTCGGCGGCCCGGGCTTCGACGGCATGCTGACTGACATGTCCGAGATCGTGCGACCCAGCAGGGATGGGATCCACGGCCGCGAGCTGATTGGCACGGCGGTGGACATTGGGAGCAAGCCGATGCATCTGTCCTTTGACTCCGATGGCAAGCTCTCAGGGAGCACCCCTGAGATGTTCACCATACAGGTCCCGTTCGTATTCGACCTACCTCCTGGTGACCTCGACTCACCTAGGTTGGCCAAGGTGGTGGAATCGACGAGCAGGAGAATCGACACCCTAGCGTGCCTAGATGCTCACACCGTAGCCAAAAACCGGCTCGACGCGCCCAACGTGGTACCTGTCCTTGACAATGCCGAGGCATTTCGTGCCTCCGAGTTCCCTCGAGCCCGGCTGATTGAGCTGCGTTCAACACCAGACAGACCCTGGGGCTGGGATGCGGGCGGCTTCGATCTAGCAAGGGAGGTAAGCGACGCAATCATCGGCATACGTATTCACTTTGAAGAGGGCTGGCAGGACAGGATGACCAAGGCGGTCGAATCAGGGGCCAAGGTGATTCACTTGCTGGCTGACCTGCATGGTCGCGGTTCAGACGGCACCTTCGTCACCGAGCTGTTCAAGGAGGCCCACATGATTCTGTTGGAGCAAGGTCGCAGAGACACTGTGACCCTGCTCGGAGGAGGAGGAATCGTCGGGGCCGACCACGTACCGAAGGCCATAATCAGCGGTCTTGACGCTGTAGCGCTAGACCTGCCTGTCCTGTTCGCCCTACAGGGACGCTCCAATGGCTCATTGAGGCAGCGGGCAAAGGTCACCGGGACACTGCCGAGGGAATTGGATCGGGAGTGGGCAGAGCAGAGGCTGACCAACCTGTGCGGCTCGTGGAGGGACCAGTTGCTCGAGATACTCGGAGCGATGGGTATACGCGAGGTCCGCAGATTGAGAGGCGAGTTCGGGCGCTCGATGGTGGTAAGGCACCTCGAGGACGAGGCCTTCGAGGGAATCGCGGGCTACGTCGGAGGTGGTTCCTGATGGCCTTGCTGCAAGAACTGATGGATGCCTACGAAGGCAAGATAGTGAAGCCTAGTGATGCTCTACTGCACAAGACTACCACCTTGTTGCAGGATGGGATGAACGCCAGAGCGTTCGGCGAGTTCGAGAAGCCAGAGGCACTGGGCGACGCGCGCTGGACCGATGAGCTGATTCTCTCCACATGGTACATGGCAGAGACGGGGAAAGTTCCGGACGAGCTGAACTTCAAGACCGGCGAGAGCGACGGTGGATTCGACAGGCTGGATTTCCAGTTCCTTCAGGAGGACGATTGGCTCGAACACTCAGATGCCATCGACACCAAGCTGCCCTTGAACCGTCGGGGCGATGGGAAGAACGAGATCGAGATCGACATCCCGTGGTACGGTGGAGGCATGTCGTACGGCTCGGTGTCGGTCAACGTGATGATGTCAAGGGCCAAGAACGCCAAGCACTGGAACACTCTGATGTCCACTGGCGAGGGTGGCTACCCGCCAGAGCTGTACGAGGTCAAGGAGAATGTCATCACTCAAGTGGCGACCGGTTACTTCGGCGTCGAGGAGGAGACCATCCAAGCGGCCCCGATTATCGAGTTCAAGTACGCACAGGGCGCGAAACCCGGACTCGGTGGCCACCTGCTGGCAGCTAAGGCCGGCGAGGAGGTAGCGAAACTCCGCGGCTCAGTCCCGTTCGTCAGCCTGTTCAGCCCGTTCCCGTTTCACTCAACATACTCAGTCGAGGATCACTCAAAGCATCTAGACTGGATTGAGACAGTCAACCCGAAGGCACTTCTCTCTGTCAAGGTCAGTACACCCCACGACGTCGACATGGTCGCGGTCGGTTCGTACTACGCCGGGGCACACATCATTCACCTCGACGGTGGTTACGGGGGCACCGGAGCAGCGCCGGAGATAGCGAAGAAGAACATCGCCATGCCAATCGAACTCGCAATTCCCAAGGTCCACAAGTTCCTGCAGAAAGAGGGCGTGCGCGACAAGGTCACTCTCATCGCCAGCGGAGGAGTTCGGACCGCGGATGACATCGCCAAGGCAATCGCCCTCGGCGCTGATGGCTGTGTCCTTGGTACTACCGACCTTGTCGGGATGGGTTGCACTCGCTGTTCCAATTGTGAAGGAGGTCCTTCCGGGCGCGGCTGCCCGTGGGGCCTGACCACTACGGACATCGAACTACAGGAATGGGTGCAGCAGGACTGGGGATCTAGGAGACTCGACAACCTGTACACTGCATTGCAATGGAGGCTGCGCGACATCCTCCGCAAATTGGGTCTGAGCAACGTTCGTGAGCTGAGGGGTCGTACCGACCTTCTGAGTTACATTTCAAAGGAGGCGGGTGAATGATCGACCCCTCTAAGATAATCAGGGCCCGCCGAGAGATGACGGCAAGCCACCCTAGGTTTGAGCGCAACGAGGAGGATGCGGCCGAGGGCGGATGCGGGGTGGTGGGCCTAGCCTGCGAGGTGCCCGTGGCCGGACGACACCTGTTCGACTCGCTCGAGCAGATGAGGAACCGGGGCAACGGTAAGGGCGGTGGCGTGGCCATGGTGGGGTTGGATGCCAATCAGTTCGGAGTCGACGAATCAATCCTCGCGAACTCCTACCTGTATTCCGTTGCCTACCTCAACTCCGCAGTCCGCGACGCTGTCGAAGAATCATTCATCCATCCGAATTTCCACGTCGACCACGTCCACGAGATGCCGGCCTTGGCCACGTGGAAGGAAGACCTCCCATCCCTCGACACTCGTCCACCCGACGTCGTGTGCTACTTTTTGAGGCCCCGCGAGTCATCTCTAGACGAGTTCGTTTCCACGAAGCTACAGGAAATCATCGACCCAAAGGACAAGGAGGCTGCCACTCAGGAGTTCGTCTTCCACGTCACCCATTCGCTGAACGTCGAGTTCTACGCCAAGGACGGTAGGACAGACGCCTTCGTGCTGAGCCACGGAAGGGATCTCCTGATCCTCAAGATAGTCGGCTACGCAGAGGACGTGATTCGCTACTACTCCCTTGAGGACATGACCGCTCACGTCTGGATCGGCCACCATCGCTACCCGACCCGCGGGAGAGTCACCCATCCAGGAGGGGCTCACCCGTTTGGACAGGGCATCGACTGCGCGCTGGTGCACAATGGCGACTTCTCCAACTACGTCTCGGTCAAGGACTATCTTGCCCAGAGGGGGATGGAGCCGCTGTTCTTCACCGACACAGAGGTCGGCGCGCTGGCATTCGATTTACATCGACGGGTCTACGGATACAGTATGGAGCATGTCATAGAGAGTCTCGCTCCCACCAGCGAACTCGACTACGTCATGCTACCCGAGGACAAGCAGGAGGTCTACTCTGCCATCCAGAGGACGCACATTCACGGCAGTCCCGATGGCCCGTGGTTCTTCATCATCGCACAGTCTGAAGGCAGCACCCACAGGCTGATTGGCATCACCGATACCAGCATGCTGAGGCCCCAGGTCTTCGCTTACCAACGCGGCGAGGTCGGAATAGCGTTCTGCGGTTCTGAGAAGCAGGTCATAGACGCTGTTCTGGATAGCCTCGCTTCGGAGGACAGAAGATTCTGGCGCAGAGCCGATCAGTACTGGAATGCAAGAGGCGGCTCATACACCGACGGCGGGGCCTTCCTGTTCGACGTCGTCCGGAGAGAAGACGGCAGCAAGGAATTGGTCATGACGAATAAGTTCGGGGATGTGGTGGACACCCATCCACCCGGGGACTACATGTCCATCTTTGCTACTGAAGAGTCGCCCTTGGGTTTCTCTGACACGGACCCCGTCCTAGCGTACCAATCGGTCTTAGAGGCACTGCCGCATATGAGCTGGCCCGAGGCTCTCGCTACCATCGAGGCCATAGAGGAAAACGCCTCATCAGCGGGTCGAGAATGGTCATGGAAAGTACTCACCCTGCTCCTAGACAGAATGTATGACACCGGTTCGTTGAGACGTAGCCGCTGGCTTGATTCGGTTGAGGCGTCGCTCATCAGGACAACCTATGCGGCTAGGCACCAGCCTTGTGACGGATTCATCGGTCAGATGGCCCCTGGGCATCGCCCCTCTCCAACCTCAGACATCCAAAGAATTGTCGTTGACGCTAGGCCATATCCTCCCGAGGGTACCGACTCCCTTGCACTCGAACTGGTCGCACTTCACGAGGCTGGTTGGAAGCGCTTCGTAATTCTGCACTGCAGAGGTCATCGCTTCATCGGCAACGGCTTCGGACCCGATACCTCCAATGTTGAGATAGACGTCTTGGGGGCCGTCGGCGACTACCTCGGCAGCGGCAGCGACGGGATGAGGATCACAATGCATGGCAATGCCCAAGATCAAGTCGCCCAGATACATAAGTCGGGTGAGTTGGTTGTCCACGGTGACGTTGGTCAGTGCTACGGCTACGGGGCCAAGGGAGGCAGGCTGTTCGTCCTCGGCAATGCCGCAGGCAGGCCGATGATTAACGCCGTT
>JASMMD010000019.1 GCA_030748335.1 Candidatus Thalassarchaeum sp.
AGTCGCAGCCGAGCACGCTAGCGGGGACCTCGCGCTCGAATCGATAGACTCGGCGCAGATCTCGAGCAGGATGTACACTGCCGATCTGCCCGACCCGGACCTCGTCATCCGAACCAGTGGCGAGGAGCGGATCTCAAACTTCCTGCTCTGGCAAATAGCCTACTCGGAACTGCACTTCACCGACGTCCACTGGCCCTCGTTCAGTAAGAACGACCTCTACGAGGCCATCGAGTCGTACCAGAACAGGGGGCGCCGCTATGGAGAGTGATGCGTGCGATGCATGCGGGAGCGACGGCTACAGGAACCCTGCTGTCGCAGTGGATGCCGTGGCCCTCAGGGAGGGTGAATCAGGCACCGAGGCGTTGCTGATTAGGAGGGGCGGTGAGCCGGAGGTCTGGCAGGGCAGATGGGCATTCCCCGGTGGCTTCGTCGACTACGGCGAGGATCCCGAACACGCGGTCCTGCGCGAGCTCGAGGAGGAGGCTGGAGTCGATGGGTTCGACCCGGTGGCCCTCGCAATCCACGGCGACCCCGACAGGGATCCGAGGAAGCATATCATAGCGCTGTTCTACCTAGTTGACGTGGACCCGGAAGCAGTGCCGCGAGGCGGCGATGATGCATCAGATGCTGCTTGGGTGCCCCTAGCCGGTCTGACAGCAGAACAAGTGGCTGGAAGCCACATCGGCATCATCGAGATGCTGCGTGAGTAAGCATATCACCCATGGGCCCGTGCGATGGGCATGGATCGCAAACTGAAAATCGACACCGGCGGAGGAGTATTCGGGCCTTACAGCCCAGGAATCAGCGTGAAGGACCACATTTGGCTTTCAGGCCAAGTGGATGTCTCCGTTGAAGGCATAGAGGCGCAGACACGCGGCACTCTCGTCAAGATCGACGACCTGCTGGCGGCCGCCAACAGTTCCAAGGCGGACCTCGTCAAGGTCACCGTCCTGCTGCATGACATAGGGTACTACGCGACCGTCAACGAAATCTACTCCGAATGGCTAGGGGACAATATGCCTCCTGCCAGAGCGGCCTATGGGGTCGCTGACCTTCCCGGAGGGGCACTCATCGAGATTGTATGCGAGGCTTTTCGCGGTTGTGGTCAGGCATGAATCACGACATCATCCTGAAGCGCTTCGAGGAGCCTGACGAGCTGCGGGAGTTCGAGAAGGGTAGGTTCGAAGTTATCCACTTCGATGGGATGACGATTGGTCGCGCCACCTACAATCCTGGCTGGAAGTGGTCTGTGGATGTCTCGCCGCTGTCTGGGACCGACTTCTGCGAGGTCGAGCACCTCGGGATGGTGCTCGAGGGGCATGCGACCTGTGCGTTCAAGGACGGAGAAGTGTACACTCTAGGGCCGGGGGACCTGTTCTACATCGGCCCCGAGCCGCACGACAGCTGGGTCGTAGGAGATGAAAAATACGTCTCACTGCACTTCCAAGGAGCCGACAAGTACGCCGATTAAGGCGCTGTCCCGAATCGGGAATGCTTAGGAGTGTCTGCATCTGGCCCGGGCCGTGAGCGTGTTCAAGGCGTACGACATCAGGGGCATCGCGGGCAGCGAGTTGACGCCCGAGTTCGCGAATACTCTCGGCAAGGCCGTGGCCACCCACCTAGACGCCACGGCAGTGGCCGTAGCCAGAGACATCAGGGATTCCGGGGAGGAGCTTCACGCCTCCTTCGTTGAGGGTTTGGTCAGCACCGGGGCGGACGTTCTCGATCTGGGGGTCACCACAACCGGGGTCCTCTATCGCGCCACGGTCGACCTGCCGGTGCAGGCGGCGGTGGCAATCACCGCCAGCCACAACCCGCCCGAGTACAACGGATTCAAGATCTGCCACGGCAAACTACCGGTGGCCGGAGACGAGTTACAGGAGCTCAGGGGAGCCTTCGAGGCAGGCGAGTTTCGCGAGGGTGAGGGTACTCGCCTCGAGGTCGCTGGCTTCGAAGACCACTACATCCACACGATAGTCGAGAACGCTGGTAGCCCTGCTAGGCCGGTCCGAGTAGCCGTGGACTGCGGCAACGCGGTCCCGGGGCCTCTCGCGATACGACTGATGGAAGCCCTCGGGGTCGATGTCGTTCCGCTGCACTGCGATTGGGACAGTAGTTTCCCAAACCACCCTCCGGACCCGACCAGACCGAGCAACATGGCCGATCTGGCAGCGGCCGTGGTCGACAACGGTTGCGAGTTCGGCATCGGGATGGACGGTGACGGTGATAGGATTGGCGTGGTCGACGAAGCAGGGCGATTCATCCATCCTGACAGGCTGATGGCGATTCTAGCAAGAGACGTATTGTCCAACCTGCCTGAGGATGCGACTGAGGACGAGAGGGCGGTATATTTCGATGTCAAGTGCAGCATGGCGCTGGAGGAGGCGATAGTCGATTCGGGTGGCTTGCCGCGGATGGTTAGGACGGGGCACTCGTTCATGAAGCGCGAGTTGCGGGACAACCCCCAAGCCCCAATGGCCGGTGAGATGTCGGGTCACTTCTTCCTGCACGACCGTTGGCCGGGCTTCGACGACTCGCTGTACAACTCTGCGCGCCTGCTCGAGATGATTGGGCGCGACCCCGCTCCTGATGAGGGTGGTCCGACTTTCTCAGAGCGGTTCTCGTTCCTGCCCGACTATCCTTCGACAGGCGAAGCCAAGATCCCACTGCCTGGTGAGAGAGAGGAGGTCATGACGGCCGTGCAAGAGGCCTTCTCGGACATGGAGTGTTCAACAGTGGACGGTATCAGAGTGCGTTACGACGATGGTTGGTACCTATGCCGACCGAGCAACACCGAGTCCATCCTAGTGATGCGCGCGGAGGGTAGGACCGAGGCTGCGCTGGAGAGCATCATCGCGGATGTCAACGCCCGCATCGGGCACATGGCGAATCTCAGCGCACTGCGTTGATTCCCGCAGAGTCACCTACAGCGGGCGGGCAAGATAGCCCCAATCAGCAACAGGTATTACTCTAGGGTGTTCGTTGGAACCGCGCCGTAATCGTTGGCGTGTGGCTGACCACCGTCAAAGATGAACCAGTAGAAAAGAATCAGCCCTCCGATGAGTGGTATTAAGCCAATCAAGAGCCACCATCCGGACTTGCCTATGTCATGCATTCTGCGAATTGTCACGCAGAGCATGGCGGGAATTAGTGCGAGAACGAGTAGGGAGAGTGGGGTCCCGAGTGACGCGTCGATGACAGCCAATACAATCTGTGCGATTATCATGAAGAGATAGAAGAACCAGTACTCGGATCGAGAGGCCCTTCCTTGCAGGGTGAATGATTTCTGCACGCAGGTCTTTGATGAGTCCATGAAGGACATTTTGCTGGCTGGTCTTCCGGTAATCTCCGGGGCTGAAAACGGTGTCTCTACTTCCATAATACTCCCGAGAGTTTTCTTAGACAAATAGATTGGGGCTGCACCGATTCTCTTATGCGATTGTCTCAGGTGGTCGCGCTGACGCCACTGTAGCTTAGTTGGTAGAGCACCTGATTCGTAATCAGGAGGTCGGGAGTTCAAGTCTCCCCAGTGGCTCACTCGGCCGCTTCCATTCCCAATGCGCTAAGCAGTGGCCTGAACTTGTCGTTAGAGCGTGCCAGAGCATCAATCACAGGCATCGAATCGCCCGAGAGCATTCCCAATGCCGATCCTCCCCCTGTACTGTTGTGGCTTACCTCACCGGCCATCCCACGTTGGTTCACCAGTGCGCTGGTGTGCCCGCCGCCGACAATAGTGACTCCTGTAGCCTCCGCGCACATGTTGAGAATCTCAATTGTTCCAAAGGCGAAATCGGGTAGCTCAAAGTAGGAGGCGGGGCCATTCCACAGCACGCACTTGGCATCGGTAATCAGTGGACGCATCTCCATAAGCGTCTGTAATCCTATGTCGTAGATGGGGTGTGGTGTCGGTAACTCATCCAACTCCATGTCCTGACGCTGCCCTTCTACCTCGACGGCGAGGTCGCGAGGCAGGAACAGCAGTTCCGAGTAATCCTCCACCAGCCTCTCGGCCATTTCCCAAGTGTAATCGAAATCCTCCCCCATGGTGCCGCGTATGAGTTCCTTGTTGGCGCTACCTATGTCTAGGCCGTTGGCCCATAACATCAGGTTGCCCACCACTCCAACCATGACTACGGTGTCGACAACCCCGCGTTCAATCAGATTGAGTGCGACTCTCAGAGAGTCGTCGCACTTCGCCCCACCTAGGATTGCCACGTACGGCCTTGGAGGGTCGCTCACGGCGAGGCTCAGTGCCCTGATTTCGTTGTTCATCAGTCGGCCCGCGATACAGGGCATCTCCTCGGCGAAACCGGTAAGAGTAGGGGAGTTGCGATGCGAAGCCCCGAAGGCATCGGTGACGTAGGCATCGGCCAGAGTGGAAAGTCTGGTGACTATCTCTGAGTCTGCCTCCTCATCCTCGCTCACCTTCTCGGGACCATACTCATCAGAGTGCATCCTGACATTGTCGAGAAACACCTTCTCGCCCGGTTGCAATGCTTCGATGGCCTCGGATGCCTCGTCCCCGCAGACGTCGGGGACGAACCTGATGGGCTGCCCTAGCAGACGAGCCAGTCGGTCACAGTGTCCCGACATATCGGTGAAGTCCTCCTTCCCTGGTCTCGACTGATGTCCCATTATGACGACTCGTGCGTCTGACAGTTCTCTTAGGGTATCTAGCGTCGACCGTAGTCTGCTGTCGTCGAGGAAAGCACCTGTAGAAGGATCGAGGGGTGAGTTGACGTCCGTCCTGTACAGCACTGTCCGTCCCGCGAGGCGGACGTCGTCCAGCGACAGGACGGTGGTCACGTTTGTCGGCACCAGCGGCCCCTCTATGGCCATTTTGGGTGCAGAACACGCCTTGCGTGTTCCCACAATGCCTTTCGTGGGTGGCTCTAGAAGCGGGTGCATGAGTTGGGATGCCGGCCGTATATCCGGCCCAGACGGCGAGGACTGGAGGGTTCCCGTCACAGAGTTGGAGGGGCGGCAGGCCAGACTGTCAAGCGCATTGGCCGAGGCAGGAATCGAATCAGTGCTAATCGACGACCCGGTCGAACTCTACTGGCTCACTGGCGGCAGGCAGAGCTCATTGCTGCTGATAGGCGCTGAGGGCTCGGGAATCTCAAACACGCAGTGGGTCAGCCGATCCTTGCGACGAGCTCGATACGAGGCCGGAGGAGATGATTCGCCGCACTCGATAGAGGCTCGAAGCAGGATGAACGAGTTCGAGGGTTTTCTCGTTGCAGCCGGATGCACCCGGGTCCCGGGGATGCTGGGCGGCAAGGTCCCGAATTCTAGGTGGTCCTTCCTTTCGTCGAAGATGGGCGGACTCGAGGGCGTGAGTGAGGACTGCACTGGGATGCTGTACGCACTCAGGGAAACCAAGTCCGAGTGGGAACTGGAGATGCACCGCGAGAGCGGGGGTATCAATCGGATGATGTTCGAGGCTGTCCGTGACCAAGGCGGCCTAGGGCAGACTGAGTTAGAGATGGCCGCGGCTGCAGACGAGGTGAGTAGGGCTGCGGGCTTCGGCGGGCGCATCAGGATGAGGGCCTGGCCGATGGACTGCGACAGGGTAGTCATCGCTACAGGGCGCTCGGGCGCCGTGCCCTCCTACTTCGATTCAGGCGTTGCCGGGTTGGGTGCCAGTCCGATTGCATCCTTAGGCGCTGGCTTCGCTAGGGTCGCAGAAGGCGAGCCGGTCCTCGTCGACATAGTTCACGTCCACCGCGGCTACGTCTCTGACTGCACGCGAATCTTCAGCGCCGGGCGACTCTCTGGAGAGTGGATGCAGAGGCTGGATGACATGACGGAGGTCGCTGGTTTCGTCATTAACGGACTCGGAAGAGGCGTCGATTGCTCTGAAGTGTGGCACGAGGGCAGTGCGATGGTCTCGGAGATGGGGTACGCCGGGCACCTGATGGGGATGCCCCCGGACCAAGCTAGGTTCCTCGGTCATTCAGTGGGCCTCGAGTTAGACGAGACACCGGTGGTGGCGAGCGGTTTCGACCGGCCTCTCCCTGTGGGAGGGACCATGGCAATAGAGCCCAAGGTGATCTATCCTGAGGGGGCCATAGGAACCGAGGACACCTGGATGCGTGGCGCGGATGGGATGGAGTGCCTGACGATGGGCGAGTCCTTCCCGAAGTTGACGGAGTGGTAGGATGAGGAAGCCCATCGTATCGGTGTTCGGCTCCAACGACCTTAGCGAGGTTCCTGAAGTAGAGGCGTTGTGCGAGGATCTGGGCAGAGCTATCGTGGATTTGGGATGCAGAGTGGCCTGCGGCGGCCTCGGGGGTTCGATGACCGCTGTTTGCAGGGGCGCTCAAAGTAGCCAATCGTACCAGAGCGGCGATACCATCGGGATACTGCCCCTGGGGGACGCCGACTCGGCGAACCCGTACGTCGATGTGGTGATTCCGACCGGACTTGGGTTGTTCAGGAACATGCTGGTGGCTCGTGCCGGGGACGCTTGCTTAGCGGTCAGAGGGGGTGCGGGCACGCTTTCGGAGGTCGCCTTCGCGTGGCAGATAGACAAGCCCGTCGCCAGCCTGTCCAGCACCGGGGGATGGGCCGCCGAACTCGCAGGTAGCAGGCTCGATCACAGAAGGGAGGGACGGGAGGTCACAGATCTGCCGGACGTCGAGGCGGCCAAGCTGTGGATCACGGAGGTGCTCGAGTTATGACCAAGGCTAGGAAAACTGCGCAGATGAGGCTCGCTCGAGTGCTGAGGGATCGCAATGAGCCGCACGGCAGGCCGATTACTGACGAATCGATATTGAGAGGAGTGGAGGTGGATGATTCGGGAATAGTGGAATTGTGGATCAAGCCCCCGCACCCTCACTGTCCGTGCTGCCTAGATGACCTGATTAGGCTCAGAGAAGAGGTCTCTTCCCAGAGAGGGGTTCTCGGCTGTCATGTGGAAGTAGTCGGCATCCCCCACGCGGAACGATGGACCGCTGCGGTCAACGAATGAGTACCTGTGGTGATACTCATTCCTCGGAGTCGGTAGGTGCGCGTGACTTTCTCTCCTCCACCTCGCGCAGCTTGGCGGTGAATCTACCTGATATCCACCAAACCGCGAACACGATAGCGGCGATATCGAAGACTAGTACAACGAGGAACTCGGTATCGGTCCAATACACCATTCAGGCACCTACAGGGGAGGTATCAGGTCGATTTCGCATGAGCCTACCGGGCGGATGCAGCATGTGAGCGTGCCGCCAGCGGCCACCAGCTCCTCATCGAGCCCGGGAGGGAGCTCCTCGGGCAGAACCACCTCGCCGCTGACTAACCTGACTAGGCAGGTCCCGCAGTTGCCCGAGGTGCAGTTGGTTGGAATTTCGACTCCAGCTAGCTCCGCGATTTCTACTATCGGAGCATCGGGGATTACCCTACCCGTACCCAAGGGCTTGGAGCCCCTGAAGAACCGGATTACCGGAGTCTCGACGGTCATGGACCTACCTCAGCGGTCTTCCCAGCGAGTCCATCTTCCCGTCTGCTTGTTGAAGACCAGACCGGCTTTCTTCATCCACTTGTTGAACTTCGTGGCTCCCGCACCGGTCGCGATGATGAACTCCTCCCTGTGCTCCTGAGCCTGGATGTAGCCCTTCGCAGCGATGGTCTGGTCGATCCAGTCGTCGATACTCATCAGCACTCCGGAGAGCTTGCTGGATTCCACAGCCGCCTCGAGTTCGTCGGCCGAGGCACCGGTAGACTCGAGGTCGCGAATCATCACCTCGGTGACAGATGCGGGGGCTTTCTTCTTCGGCTGGCGCGATACCGGCAGCCGGGGCTTCTTCTTCGGGTCAATTTTGATTCGTGAGCCATTGCCCAGTCGGTCCTCGACTATCTGGGCCATCGGTGCCCTGAACTCCTCTTCGCACTCCCAGCAGACCAGCGAGAAATCGGTCATGTCCTCAATCACGTTGCCGCCGAGAGGGTCGATCTCCTCGCCGCAAGAGGGGCAGGCGTGCAGGCATATCCTAGGTGCAATCTTCCTGCGAAAGTCGACGATGTCCTGTGGCGTGCCGACCAGTTCGAGCATCTCGTGGTCCCTCGCAGCCTCTAGGCCCCTAGTCTCGAGCTGGTCACGCAGCTTGGAGCGCTGTTCGTCCTTGGACTCGTCATCGAAGGTGTTCTCCAGCTTGACAATCAGCTCGATGGTCTTGCCCAGCCTGTTCATCACCAGCTTCTTGTTGCGGAAGGCTTCGACCTTGGCTATCCTGAGCTGTTCCTTCTTCTCAAGTAGTTCAGCGTGCAGGTCCTTCTGCTCCCGCTTGAAGCGCTGCTCCTCGATTTTGTCGACCTTCTTCTTCCCGCGGTCAGACAGTACGTCGGCGAGGAACCTCTGCTTGCTAGAGTCGCGCGGGCCCGAGCGCACGGCGTCGAGCACGGATTCGGCGACCTTCTTCTTGAGGCCGTAGTTATTGACGAGAGTGTTGACGTCGAACTTCTTCAGATCGCCAACCTTGACTCCGCTGTCGGAGAGTAAGTGGGCCGTATTCTCGTCTATGCCTCGCCTCAGCAGAGCGAGATAGGTGTCCTTCTTTGCCATGAGTATCAATCCCAGCCCAGGCCCGTCCGCGACCCGCTGCTCTGACCTGCGGAGCCATGGGCCCTCTATCAAGGCGCTGTCAATACCCTCACAAAACGGCTCATTCGGACGAAATTGCCTCTACTATAGCGACCCAGTGGAAGGTCTTCAGATTCTCGGGCCTGAGATCCATCCATCCCTCTGGAAGGTGCTCGGAGGCGGAGCTCTGGATGCTCGCGATGCTCTCTGCCCAGCGCTTCTTGTGCCAGCCCCGGATGCGACTGAGTCGGCTGGGTGGCTTGGAAAGCAGGGTCCGCATCTTGCGTCGCCTGTTGGCGAAGCAGTGCTGGGTGATAATCCGGAACAACCTCCGGTCCAGTCCCAGAGACCTATCCGTCGGCCTCAGACGAACCAATCGGGAGCTTACTCGCGGGGAGGGGCTGAATGAGTGTGGAGCCACCTTAGAGTCCAGTTCGACGTCAAAATCCATCCAAACCGACAACGCCAACGGACTCGGGGCGGAATCGTCCCTAGCGATGGTCATTCTCTCGGCGAACTCGCTTTGCAAGAGGAGAACTGCGGATTCGATTGGATGCTGCGCGTGATGACGCTGGATGCGCTCTATTGCGGGACTGGATATCTGGTAGGGTAGGTTCGCGACCACGTGGGTGGCATCGTCGGGCCATTCTACCTGCAAGGCGTCGGCATGATGGACCTCAAGGCGCCCCTTTGCACCCCCGAAGACACGATGCAAATGGGCCACCGCCTCCTCGTCAATCTCGAAGGCGGTCACCGAGGCCCCGGTCCTGAGCAGGGAGAGCGTGAGCGAACCCGGGCCGGGGCCAATCTCGATGACGTGGGAATCCTTCCCTAGAGGACTCTCGGAGGAGGCCAGCGAGGTTGATCTGGAAATCACCGAGTCATCAATCAGGAAGTGTTGACCGAGTTCCTTACTGGGCCTTATCCGGTCCCTTAGGAGGTCCACTAGGAGCCTTGTGTCCAAATCGTCCATGACCCCTACCCCGATTAGATCTCGGAGCGGACTAGGACGTCTAGCAGTCGGGGTTTCTGGGCATCGCCCTCCATCTCCATGACGTAGCGTTCCGCCAGCAGCCTAGCAGAGTCTATCCCACACGCCTCATCCACCGCAGCGAAGTCGTTCCATCCAGCAATCCCCCTCAGTTGAACCATCTGCAGTGCCTTCGAGTTCCCGATGCCGGGAAGCAATTGGAATGCGTGGTACTTCAGAGACATCGGACCGGCGCTGTTGTAGAACCCCAGATGCTTCTCGGGACTCTCCGAGATGATTCCTAGCAGTGTCTCCGTGAGTTCGTTGGCAGCGGCTGCCGATAGATCCCGGTGCTTAATCTCGGACAGGGGGCCTACGGACTCCGAATCGGCTGCCAGCCTAGAGCCGTTGGATAACTCGGCAGGCCCATTCACCCGGGAGCGAACCAGATGCATCGACGGCTCGGTGAGGCCATGTATCTCATGACCCATCGGACGCCTGTCCTGCAACTCCAGAATCCGGATGTGGGTCTCGGAGTCATACGGGCCGGGCCCCTCCTCCTCAGGCTCGTCAGGGCCTCCCAACTGCATATCTCTCGGGTCGTTCAGAGCGGTTCCCCCCCTTGAATGGAATCGTTAGCAGAAAGGAGTCGAAATCGGCATCACAGAGCGTGTTGTCGGATGATAGTGATGAGTTCCTCGATCTCTGGAGTGTCCATCGCGATTCTCTTGCTGGCGATGATGACCCTGACGTCCGCAACCGCGATTGGGCTGAGTTCGGCTAGCTTGGCGCATATCTCAGGATGCGGTGCGAGTTTCTCGTTCTCCATCAGTGCATCCCTGAGGGCCTTGAAGACCTCGGGGTCGGTCTTGGTGCCACCGCGGTTCTCGCTAGCAGCCCACTGGGCGTGACCTAGTGCCATGAGTTGCTCGTAGGAGAGTTCGCCCCGGCGCTCGTTGGCTTGCTCCAGAAGGTCGCGGACGGTCGCGAAATCAACGTATTCCCTGTCAGACATCCGAATCACTACTCCACTGGCCTCAGGTGCTCAGGCCTGGCCACCACAGTCTTCCGCATGTCGCCATCAGAGACCGAAACGACGTAGGCACGACCCTGAACACTGGCGATAGTTCCGGTCTTGCCTTGGAACCGGCGGTGTGGCATGCCCTTCTGCTGGGCTCCGTCGAGCACAATAGCGACACGGTCTCCTTCGGCGTAGGGGTGCATCACGCGGTTGATGAAAACGCGGCTTCGCTCGGCTTTCTTCTTCTTCAGGATACTGCGTGTGCCCTGACGTCCGCCGTGTGCTCTCTTAGCCATGGAATCACCATTCGACCGTAGGTCGCGGGAGCGTTCGACCTGCCGATTCTTCTTAAGGGCTCGGATGGCACATTGGACTCAGTCGGCGTGAATGTCCTCGACGTCGAGCCAAAGCACCTCGCATTCTCTCTCAAGCACGCCGCTAACCGAGGGCACCGTTCTGCCCTCGTCGGAGTGGACGAGTTCCTTGATGTACGTCCCGGCCTCACATCGCAGGGTCATCTGAATCTCGTCTTCATCCACCTCCAAGTCGCCAATTGACACAATTCTTCTCTTCCGAGTCTTGGCGGCCCTGCGGTGCGAAACGCGCTTCGGAGTCTCCTGCTCGAGCACGACTCCGGAGAGTTCGGAAATCGCCTCCAGCGCGGTCTCCTCTTCCGGCATGTCTTCGACCCTGAATCGGATCGTGTAGGACTTCTCAGAACGGGTCTCCTTGACCCTCCCGATACGCTTCCTGTCAGTCCATTCGAGTTGGTCGACCTCGACTAGACCCTCTGAGTTCTCGTTAACTGCTGCCACCAGTTCCTCCAGATTCGCCTTGCGGAGCATCGGATTCTTGACCTCGAGGACGAACGGTCGCCCTGAGCCAAGGCACCTGACGTCGATGTCTTCTCTACCCATACCGTGGAACGACGTGTCCTCGGCCTGCAAAGCGGTTCTTATCGGCTCGCCAATCAGGTCCTGCACCGAGTCCGCGTACTGGAGCCCCGTGCCCTGGCAGGATTCGCAGCCATTGTCCCTACCCCTACAGGCGCGGCACGGCCATCTGGTCTGGGGAATCTCGCGGCTGAGTTTACGATACCTGCCGTAGAGAAAGACAGGTCTGACGTCGACGTCGACCCTGAGAGTCAGGCCGTCGACCAGAATCATCAAGTCGGGTATCTCCTTGACGAATGAGGTGTCCGGCAGATGCTCGGCCAGCTGCTCCTGAATGGCATCGGCGAAGGCCGCCTTCAGCGGCCTAGAAGCGGGTGCTCCGTGCCTGCTACGGATTCTGTCCTCATCCTGTAGTAGATCCTTGGGCAGATGGATTCCGAACTGCATGGTGGAGTGTTCAATCCCCGCGGTCGAATCGAAAACCCTGCTGACGATGTTATCGACGTCGTCGAACAGGTCCTCGCACAAAGGGCACAGGTCTGGTGCCCCAAACTTGGCTATTTCGGGGTCCCTAGAGTGGGCATCATCGCGAATCTCCCTTCCGCCCTCGGCCCCGCGAGCCTTGGTCCTGCGGCCAGCAACCCTGTGCAGACAGTGGTCGCAGGTCCCCATCTTGATGATGTGTGCGACCCCCAGAGGAGCAGGGCAGGGCGGGGCGTCCCAGTCTATCGAAGCGCCGTTAATCTCGAGGTCGTCTCCATCGAACCACTCCTCTCCCTCCTCCTCATCGACCTCCTCAACCTCGGCGACGGCCTCGGCCGAGGCGTATCCGGCACTGGCGTAGAGTTGCCACTCGTCCTTCTCGTCGAGTTCCTGCTCGTCTGCCTCAGGGCCATCCCAATTCATTGAATCACCACCGAAAACACGGGGCTACCCGAGTCTTCGATGGACTCGCGACCAAAGAGCCGCCTTTGACTCCTTCGGACCTAATCTTGGGCCTCAAATGGCTGAGCCGAGTTCTTCTGCGACGCTTCTTAGATGGCTGAAGGAGTGGATTCCGCTTGAGCACCCTGAGGGCCAGTCGAACCTGATGCCATATCGGCCCACTGGCTCAGCGCGAGGTTTCTCGACCCTGAGCCGCGCTACCTCCTCCTCGAACTCGAGTAATCTCTGCTCGTTCTCTTGCCTTGGCTTACAGTTGGCGCACTGGCAGCGGCATCGTATAGAGAGGTAGCTGAGCTTGAAGGAAGAACCGTCTGCGAATCGTAGTACGCAATCTTCGTCACCGCGCTCCAAATCGGTCAGCATGTCTCGAGACATAGCGATTCGTCGGTGGAGATGAATTTAACCTTCGTCAATTTCAGACTGAAGTCTTGAATCCAAACGCCCGTACTACACACCAACCGGCCCAGCTCTCGAAGATGGCGAACCCACCGCCTCCAATCGCTCCTAAGGGAATCAACCAGACCAATCCCATATCAACGCCTGTCAAGTAGAAGGTGGGCGCCAATGCCAGCCCGACCACCACGCCCATGATTCCTTGCTTAAGGCGAACCGCCCTGCCTCTCGCACCTATGTTACATTCCAATAGTGCCATTGATGGTTCGAAAACACATTCTGACAAGAACCTAATGGAACTCAAGAGTGTTCTGAGACAAGTGATTTGCGATGCAGCAGACCCAACACCGCTGGAGTCAGAATCATGCTCGCAATCAACGACAGACCAATCATCGCGGCGCAGAACAGGCCGAAGGTGGAGAAGAATCCCATCTTGGACTGGTTGATGACCATGAATCCGGCGATGTCCGATACAGCGGAACCGAAGAGGGCAAGGCCCGAGGCGCTTCCAACAGCTGCCAGCGAGCCATGGGGCGTCGCTCCCTTCTCGCGCTCCTCACGGTAGCGCTCGATGAGGTGTATGACGTAGTCTATGCCCACTCCGAGGGACATCGCCGCGATGGCCACGGTGACCATGTTGAGTCCATATCCGGCCAACTCGACCATGGCATACAGCCAAACTATCACTACGAATATGGGACCGGTAGTCACTGCTGCGACAAAGAACGGGGCAGTGCCCCAGAGTATGGATAGAACCAGTGCGAGGATCGAGAAGAAGAGTAGGTATGAGGTTCCGAGCATCAGGTAGGTAATCACCGCCGTCACTGCCACTGTCGCCCCCACCCTTCTAGCAAAGGCGGTACGGTCCCGCATACCCTCCTGCCATCGCTGCCTCGCGGGGGTCTCTTCGCGGAAGCCCCACCATAGAGTGATGGTGCACAACACCACGCCCAGGAGAAGCGTGCCCTGCATCTCGTCCTGCATCGAGTCGGCGGCGACGAACCTAATGACCGGCTCACCGGTGGGTATCGCCCAAGTCACAGGATACTCGTCGTCAGCCGATGAGATGTCGCCCTGCATCCTCATCGGATTACGAGACAGTTCCTGCAGCGGGGCCATGTCTTCCTCCAGTTGTGCCAGGGCGGGCTCGACCAAGGCAAACTGCTCGGGGCTGGATATCCCGAATCGAATCGACGCTCGGGGATAACTCGGAATCTCGGCCGAGACGGTCAGCCACGGGCTCTCGTAGTCTATCTCACCCACTGCCTGGATGTATTCGGCGACCAGTGAGGGAGCCATCGGAGGGTATCCTCCGCTTTCCGGGACCCCCCGAGTCAGAGCAAAGCCGTATAGGAAGACGAGGCATTCTCTGTCACCCAGAGAAGGTAGACCGAGGAGGTCCTTGTCGCAGCCCATCCCACCATCCTCGGCTGTAAGGTCCCAGCCGGCTGCGACGAAGGGGGTGCTGTTCCAAGCCATCGCCGCCTTGGTGAGGGCGAGTATGGTATCGATTGCGATAATCTCGACCTCCCCCGTAGGAAGTCGGGTGAGCTGGTTCGAGTCATCGGGCCCGTGCGAGTTGACATTGTTTCGAAGCTCACCGATGGCGGCAATCACCTTCGGATTCGCCATGTCTCCCTCGAGCAGGATATAGCCCGGCTCTCCCTCGTCGCTGAAGCGCTCGTTGACCAAGGCGATTCCCACCGCGAGGTCGGACTCGCTCTCGATGAAGTCCTCGACCTGGAAGTCCCCCTCGAGCGAGAGCATCATCGGCACGGCTATCGCGGTGATCAGGATGGCCAGTGCCGCAACGACCGGGGCGTGTCTAGCTGAATTGGTGGTGACAGCTGCCAACCACGACTCGGGGACCATGTGGATAATGCCCTCCTCCTCGTCCTGCAGTTTGCCTCTGGATTCCATCCACAGGTCGAAGTCGTAGCGCACCAGCGGGACCCATAGGCCCGTCAGCACGAAGGCGGAGAACACCCCGAGTCCGGCCTCTATGCCGAAGGAGCGCAGCGCGGCTATGTTCGAGGTCATGTTGGCCATGAAAGCGACGATGGTGGTGGTCGATGTGAGCAGGATGGCCCGACCGACCCTGCTCACCGAGGTCCGAGCCGCCTGTTCGGGACTGGCGCCCCCTCTCCTCTCCTCCTTGTACCTGTGTAGAGCGTGCAGACTGTCGTCTATGCCGAGGGCCAGCACTAGGATTGGTAGGAGGTTGGAGAACTGCGAGCGGAATATCACCTCCGCTCCGAATCTCTGGCCGAGGATGATAGCCCAACCTATGAGCCCCTGCATCCACATCAGCGCCAGAGCCAGACCGACTAGGACAATTGCAACATCAGACGCCCTCCTAAGACTGAGCCAAAGCAGCACTGAAACCACCAGCGCCATAATTCCGATCAGGTAGGCGCTGGAAAGCAGTTCGCGGTTGATTTCGACATTGACTCCCTCTGCAAACATCAGGGTGACGACCATGTCGTCCGAGGACCTCAGATCCTCCTCGAGCGCCAGATAGAGCCATTCCATGGAGCAGAGTTCCTCGCCAGCCTGAGCTCTCTGGCGACACTCCTCTACCGAGTTGTGGATTGGCTTGGTCTCGACTGTCACTCCATCCCACTCATACCCCATCGAGGAGTCCGAACTCGAGTTCAACCACGAGAATGACCAGCCGTTGCTCTGCATGGCCTCCCTGTCGAAATTAATGAGCAACCATGCGGATGATGCAGACCAGCGCCCTGGACCCCACTCATCAGCGGTGATGGACCCGTCAGTTAGCAGTTGATGGCCGTATGGGCCAATCACCGGGCTCGATGGGTCAGGGATGAAACCACGGTCCTTGGAAAGCAGCCTGAGGAAGGCGCCATAGCTATGATTTGCCATCCTATGCGCGGCGAGGTCGATGTGAGATTGGGTCACATTCTCGTCATCGAAGGTCAGGCACTCCAACACACCGCAGTCAACCCAGTCGGTGGACGGTGGCGTCATCATCAGCGTGTCCGGGTCGACCCTAGGGCTGGTCAATGACGACTGTCCGGACATGAATGACCTGAAGTCGGTGGCCAGATCGAGTATACCGACCACGGGCTCACCAGTAATCTGAGAGGCGAAAGAGAGGTAGAACTCGGAGACCTCGTGCTGCCTCAGGAACTCAGCCTTGACATCGATCTCCCTGAGCACAGTGAGGTTGAGAACCCCTCCCTCGGGTTCGCTGACACCCTCACCGTGGCCGTTGTAGCCGGCGATCATCGTGACGTCGGAATCCGACTGGCCGAAGTACGCCGGATCGCGAACGAAGATCCCGAATGCCTCTATCCCTCCGGCCGACGAGAACTCCTCCATCAGCACCGCGTTCGCGTCGAGCTCGGGCGACTCTAGGTCGTAGGACTCTATGTCTATCGGACTCAGCGTGGCCGAGATTCCAGGAAGCATCAGCATAGACAGCAGGATGATGGCGATGTGCGCCTGTCTGCGCCTCGGAACGAGGAAGTCTGCAACATGGGCGAAGTCGCGCATGCTGAGAGCCGTGGAAGACGGGTATTTGACAGATTTCGTGTGGCTCACAGCCCACTGTCCCTGAGTTCCTCTAGCGCTCTGCGCTGGGATTCACTCAGTTCCTCGGGCTCGGCCAGCGTGAACTCGATGTCGAGTGGGCCACCAGAGTGGCCATGGCCCTGCAGCCTCCTCCGGTCTCCGATGCGAGTTCCCTCGGGGACATCAATCTGCACCCTCTTGCCGGCTGGTGTCGAGATTCGGACCTTGCCTCCAAGCAGCAGGGTCGTGACCGGCACCGAGACCTCCTGGACCAGCCTGCCTTCCTCCCAGCGCCGTCCCTCCTGGGCATCCAGTCGCAGAGTAATCAGCAGGTCACCCGGCTCCCCCTCAGGATGCTCGTGGCCCATCTCCTTGAGCCGGAGCTGATGGCCGTGATCCGCATTGGGAGGGACCTTTACGGTGAGTGTGCTGCCCTTGGTCTGGACCCCGGTGCCACTGCACGGAGCGCAGCGCCGGGACCTTCCGAAGCTGGAGCCGTTGCACTTCTCGCAGCGCCTCATCCTGCGGTGACTGAATCTCACCTCCGTCCCCTGAGAGGCCTGCTCGAGGGTGATGTCTAGCCCTGCCTCGATGTCCGCTCCCCTAGTTGACTGGGGGTGCTCGGTAGCAGGAGACTGGGTCTGCCCGCCGAAACCCTGCGAGAACCTCGCGTCGAAGCCTCCGGGCGCCCCCCTTCCACCCATGAACTGCG
This sequence comes from Candidatus Thalassarchaeum sp., assembly GCA_030748335.1. Lineage (GTDB taxonomy): Archaea > Thermoplasmatota > Poseidoniia > Poseidoniales > Thalassarchaeaceae > Thalassarchaeum. Next base: position 17,044 of record JASMMD010000019.1, read on the forward strand.
AGAGGATGTCACCGAGGTCGACTCCTCCGAAGCCTCCTCCGAATGGGTTCCCTTGGAAGCCGCCGCCACCGAACATGTCCTCCATGCGGCGGCGCTGGTCGTGCTCCCTCCTTGCCTCGGCCGAGCCAACCGCCTCATAGGCGGCCTGGATTGCCTTGAATCGCTCCTCGGCCGCCGCATCGTCGGGGTTCCTGTCAGGGTGGTACTGCCGGGCCAGCTTGCGGTAGGCCCGCTTGATCTCAGCGTCGCTGGCGTCGCTGGAGACGCCTAGCACCCTGTAGGGGCCCTCTGCCATCGGTGCGCCTCGGCCGAGGGAGAGTCTTCAACCTGCTTAGTTCGGCAGCGATGCGATAATGGGATTGCGGGTGTTGGAGGCTTCATGGCGGTCGGATGGGCGGTGTTCCGCAACTATGTCGGACACGCCAAGGAAATCTACGGTGACATCACCGACTACCCCCGCTTCTTCCTGATGCCGCCGACCGCATTGGTGGAGTCGGACGAGCATGGTAACAACGTGGTCGCGCTGAGCTCTGCCGAGGACCACATCGACCACGAGGTTGAACTGGTAATCAGACTGGGGGATGACCTCGAGCCGGTAGAGATGTGCGTGGGCAACGACACCACCAACAGGACCCGTCAGACCCTCGCCAAGAAGAAGGGCTGGCCTTGGCTTGAGGGCAAGGGCTTCGCTGGCTCGGGGGTGCTTGGGACCTGGAGTGCGTGGGACCCTGCCCCGGTGGAAATCGGACTTTCCGTCAATGGTGAAGTCAGACAGCAGGCCTCGACCGAGCTGATGGTGCACTCGGTGGAGTCGATTCTCGGGCATCTGAAAAATTGGTACGAACCCTCACCGGGAGACTTAGTCTGGACGGGCACTCCGAAGGGAGTAGGGGCAATGCACGAGGGTGATCAAGTAGAATGCTGGATAAAGAATTCTCAAGGCGAGATAATCAGCAATTTGAGTGCAGAATGCGTGATTTAGTAGCGATTATAAGTGTCAGTCATCCGGCGAAACCATGAACGTAGAGTATGAGTTTCAACCAGCCTTCACACTGATGACTGCCAACCTCGAACCGGGGGAGTCGATTAAGGTCGAGCCTGGTGCCATGGTGGCCCAGTCCTCTGATCTAAATGTCGAGACCGGCAGGTCTAGCAAAGGAGGTTTGATTGGTGGGCTCATCAAGTCAGCTATAGGAGGTGAGTCGTTCTTCATCAATACCTACAGTGCAGGACCTGCAGGCGGATGGATCTCAATGGCTCCTTCCTCTCCGGGAGATGTCAGCACCTTCGACCTAGAGCCCGGTCAGGACCTGTACATGCAGGGTGGGGCCTTCATGGCCTGCTCCCCCAATGTACAGTATGATACCAAGTTCCAAGGCGCCAAGGCACTATTCTCTAGAGAGGGGGCGTTCTTCCTGAGGGCTTACTCGGAAGGAGGTCCTGGACAGGTGTTCTACAGCTCGTACGGAGCCATCAAGCAGGTCGGAGTGACACCTGATGCTCCTATCATCGTGGATAATGGGCATCTGGTTGCATTCACTGAGGGAGTTTCTTACGAGGCACAGAAGGCAGGGAACTGGAAGACCACTCTCTTGGGAGGAGAGGGTCTCGTCTTGAGACTGTCAGGATCTGGAAAGGCTTGGATTCAGACACGGAACTTGGAGGCTCTGGCTAGCAAGTTGATGCCGTTTCTGCCAGATCGCAGCCAGTAACTGAGTTTCCTTAGACAAACTTGAGGTTGGCTAGCCCCATCCGGCGGGCATGAGGATTTGTGCTCCCGCCCTAGTCTTGATTCTGTGCTCGGCTATATTCTCTGGTTGCTTTGGCACGATAGGTTACCTAGACAGGAATTGTGACGAGCAGGAATATTGGATGGATATCAGCGAAGAATACCCCTATCCCGGGATGCAATGCGATTCTGGCCCCACTAGGGTACTATCGCTGACCGTCTTCGTCTACAAGGACAACGATGGAGTCGAATATATCTCAGATGAAGAATCGGTTGCACAAGGAATTGTTCTGATTAATTCGGTGTACAACCAACATGGGATAGCTTTCTCTCTAGGCGAGATAGTATGGGTTGACGAAGCGTTCCCAGAGGCCGGAGAGGATTCGGATGGCGACTACGGAGAGATGGTACCTATCGATGCTCTTGGGAGAAACTTCACCGAGAGTTACAACCACAGCGGCGTGAACGTGGTCCTAGTCACAGATGGCTGGGGTGCCTACAGCATGTACCCGTTTTCGACTAAAGAGTTCTATGTGACATACGCCCGTGCCTCGACCTTTGCAGAGAGTTACGTTCCGGCCCACGAGCTCGGTCACTTCCTAGGCTTGTACCACACCCACCATAACAGCGATAATCCGAATTCTGATTCAGATTTAGGTAGCGCGTTATCATGGACACAGGACTGGGTCGTTCCTGCCGAGCAATGCTATAGAACTGGAGACTTCATCTGCGGGACTCCCTATGACTGCTACAACTTCTGCGAGGAGGCGATAGGTTGCAGCGCGAGTGACCTGTATGAAGAGGAGAAGCCTGGGCAGGACAGTGGAGTAGAGCAGTGCAGTGCAGAGGAGCACTCGCCCTCCTTGACCAATCTAATGAGTCGGTATGGAGATCGAAGTGAGCTCACAGAAGACCAAGGAGCTAGGGCGCGTTATTTTGTCCAATTCATGATTGAGAATGATAGAATGGGGAACCAACTCGTTCTTGTCAAGTGAGCCTTTCCCATCACCATGGACGAAGGCGTGCGGAGGGTCACGGGAACTCGCCTGATTGACCACGACGGTGCGATTCAGCACGGCGACTTCCTACTACACCCAGATGGTTCGTGCTCGACGAGCAAGGGCGACGAGGATGTCGTCGAGACGATTGATGGCTCGGCTCGACTGGTCACGCGCTCGCTACAGAATTGGCACACCCACCTCGCGATGATACTCAATCGCTCGATGGGCGAGGGGCTGCCCCTGATGGAGTGGCTCGAGACCTCAGTCTTCCCCGTCGAGAAGGGACTGACCGCGGAGTTCGTTGAGGTGGGGACCAGAGCGGCGGTGGCCGAGATGATAGCCACCGGCACCACCTTCGCATGCGACATGTACTACCACCCTGATGTGGTGGCAGGAGTCCTAGTCGAGTCGGGCGTTCGTGGTATCTCATGCGGTCCGATTACCGACTTTCCGACCCCCTCATACCCCTCGGGAGGAGGGGAGGCCCTACAGAGGATGGATGGTCTTCTCAGGCAGGAAGCGCCCTCCGAGAGGGTCGAGTACGGCCTCGGAACACACTCTGTCTACACCTGCAGCGAAGAGACGCTGCTGAAGGCCTCCGAAATGGCTGCCGAGCACGGTAGCATACTCCACATTCACACAAGCGAGACTCGCAAGGAGGTCGCCGACTGCCATGCCGAGCACGGCATGTACCCAGTCGAATACCTCGACTCCCTTGACTACTTCCAGAGCGCGGAGAACGGCGGTACGGTGTGTGCCCATTGCGGTTGGGTCACCAAGAGGGAGATGAGGATACTAGCCGGACATGGGGCTCATGCTGTCCACTGCCCGACCTCCAATCAGAAGCTCGCCTGCGGCGGCACCATGTCGTACCCCGCGATGAAGGAGGCGAATGTCGATGTGCGATTGGGAACCGATGGCTCGGCCAGCAACAACTCATTGGACATGCGAGCCGAGGCGAAGACTGCGAGTCTGATTCAGAAACACGACCATTGGAATGCGCGGGTACTAGTTCCCGAAGAGACCTGGCAATTAGCGACTAAGGACTCTGTCGACTGGGTGACTTGGGACTTGGACGACATTAGGATGAGGCCGTACGGGCGCGATGGTAGGAGGCTGCTGGCTAACCTGATTTACAGTGGCGCGCGCTGCATGGATGTGCTGGTCGGCGGGCAGGCGCTGCGCAGGGAAGGGGTGACGCTTAGCGTGGATGAGTCCGCGGCGGGCTCTGCGCTTGAGGCCGCGGTCTCGGATTACTACTCGGAGATATGAGGCCTGAGCATGGTTGACGAATTGCATGTGGTCACTGGGGCATTCGGCTACACCGGACGCTGGATCGCGCACCAACTCATAGACGAGGGTAAGCGGGTCCGGACGCTTACCAACGCCATCGGTCGTGACGATCCCTTCGAAGGCAGGGTTGAGGTTCACCCGCTGGACTTCCAAGACCGTGGGGCGCTGATCGAGTCGCTTCGTGGGGCCGACGTCCTGTACAACACCTACTGGGTCCGCTACAACCACCATAGCAAGCAATTCGACCATGAGATAGCCACCGAGAACTGCAGGCTGATTTTCGAGGCGGCTAAGGAGGCGGGCGTAAGGAGGGTCGTTCACTTCAGCGTCGCACACCCGGAGCAGGCCCCGGAGTGGTCCTATTTCCGAGGCAAGGTAATCTCCGAGAAGGTGCTCAGAGAGTGTGGCATCTCCTATGCAATCGTGCGTCCGACCGTGCTGTTCGGAGGAGGCAGGAACGTACTCGTGAACAACATCGCTTGGATGCTGCGATACATCCCCGTGTTCGGGATGTTCGGATGGGGAGACTATCCCATACAGCCGGTCCATGTCAGGGACGTAGCGAGGATAGCCATCGATCTGGGGGCACGTGATGACGACATCACTCGCGACGCCACTGGTCCCGAGACCTTCGTCTACAAGGACTTCATCAAACTGATCGCCCGTAGCATTGGAGTCCGGCGGCTGATACTTCCTATGCCCGCGATAATGGCCTGGATGGCTGGCAGGGTGATGGGTGTTTTCCTGAAGGACATGGTGATTACTCGTGGCGAGATTCGTGGACTGATGCAGGGACTGGTCGCCTCTGACGAGGAGCCACTTGGGGAGATAACGTTCAGCGAGTGGGTCACCGAGAATGGGGCAGATCTAGGTAGGAGCTATCACAACGATTTGGAAGAGCGTGATTACCGAACATAGCCTACTATTTGTCCCGAATACAGGGTCAAATAGTAATAGATAGATTTATATATTAGAAATGAAATATATTTGGTATGAAATATTGCGTAGTTGTAGCAGAAAAAATGCACAAGAAAGAGAAGCTTGGAGTTATAAATTGGTCCGATGAATGGGATAAGCCCTGCTTGATTGAACAAGTCCAGATGAAAATCGATACTGGCTGGATTCCCATCGGAGGCGTGTCTTATGGAGAACACGAAGCGTTTTCAGAAAAGGTCTGGGCACAGTCAATGAGTAAGGAAGAAGACTCAGAGGAAGAATAGATCGATGCCGAACACTCCTAGGGACTGAGTCGCCCCCGAGTCAATCGTCAGGAATATGCGTTCTTCATCATGAGTATGAAGAC
>JASMMD010000001.1:0-27911 GCA_030748335.1 Candidatus Thalassarchaeum sp.
GTGGCACTGTGCGCCACGCTGCTGAAGGAGGCGGACGTGTACTTCTTCGACGAGCCGTCCTCGTACCTCGACATCCACGAGAGGATGAGGGTCGTTCGAATCATTCAGGGTCTAGCAGAGCGCGGTAAGCGTATCCTAGTCGTCGAGCACGACCTAGCGATACTCGACGTGCTGTGCGACCTGCTGCATGTGGTCTATGGAGAACGGGCGGCCTACGGCATCTTCACTCCGCCTCGCTCGACGCGGACGGCAATCAACGCCTACCTAGACGGATTCCTCCCCGAGGAGAACATCAGGATTCGAGACAAGCCGATACAGTTCCTGCGCGGACGCACGAGGGGCGAGGAGGTGGGCATGCCGATCCTCAAGTGGGGGGGGATCGAGAAGACGCTAGGGGACTTCTGCCTCAAGACCGGCGAGGGCGAGGTCAAGTCCGCCGAGGTGGTGGGTGTGGTCGGCCCCAACGCGACCGGGAAGACGACTATGGTCAGGGTAATCGCAGGGGAGATCGAACCGGACGAGGGATGGTGTACCATGGACGCGAAGGTCTCCTACAAGCCCCAGCACGTGAGTGCCGACTTCGATGGCACCGTGCAGGATTGGCTAGACACTGAGCTGGGCAACAAGTGGCGAACCGGCGAATTCCACACCCAAGTGATTCGGACCCTACAGGTCGACAAGATGCTGGAGCTGCAAGCCAAGAAGCTCTCCGGAGGAGAGCTCCAGGCGGTGAGCATCGCCATCTGCTTGGGCAAGGAGGCTGACCTGTACCTGCTGGACGAGCCGAGCGCGCATCTCGACGCCAACGCGAGGATGGAGGCAGCCAAGGCGATTCGGAGAACCATGGAGAGTAACGAGAAGGCGGCTATGGTGATAGATCACGACATCTACTTCATCGACATCGTCAGCGACTCCCTCCTAGTCTTCGAGGGCGAGGGGGGCAGCAACGGCGAAGCAATGGGTCCGCTCAGCCTGCGTAAGGGGATGAACCGTTTCCTCTCCAGCGTGGACGTCACATTCAGGCGCGACCATGACTCGCACAGGCCCAGAATCAACAAGCCTGGCAGCGTCAAGGACCGTTCCCAGAAGGCCGAAGGAGAGTACTTCTACGCTGAGTAGTGTACCATTGGATTATTGAATGGGCCATTAGACGCGGCAGTGTGACGGACGAGGTTGGAGATGAGGCCCCGGAGGCCCCCGAGCAAGGCGAGGCGATTGACCCGGTGGAGAGTCTAGAGAACAGAGTAGTGGAACTCGAGAAGGAGTTGCAGTACTCTGCCGCGGAGATGGTCAACGTGAGGCAGAGGGCCGCCAAGGAGCGCTCAGAGGCAATGCGCTACGGAGGCATGTCGATGGCCCTCAGGATGCTGCCGCTGGTCGACAGCCTCGAGAAGGCCCTAGCAGCCTCCGAGGGAGAGGGTTCCGACGCACTCGGTGAAGGAGTCAGGCTCACCTTGGAGGGCGCTAGAGCGGCCTTGGAGGCGGAGGGCGTGAGCCAGATTGATGTCGAGTCCTCCTTCGACCCAACCAAGATGGAAGCGATAGCCACGGTTCCCGTGCCAGAGGGAGCTGTGGCAGGCAACGTCATCGAGGTTGTTGAGGTCGGTTACATGTACCATGACCGCGTCCTCCGCGCCGCTAGAGTGATTGTGGCCGAGGGTGAGTGATGTCGGACGAACTGATTGATCCGGACATTCGCAAGGCGCATACTCTGCCGTCTCGGTTCTACACCGAAGAGTCGGTCTTCTCCGAGGTGGTGGCGGGGTTCTCCAAATGTTGGCACTTCGCAGCCCACGTGAGTCAACTGACAGAGCACAACGTGCTTCCCCTCGAGCATATGGAGCGGTTTGTGGGGGAGCCGATGCTGCTTACCCGCGATGATGGCTTCAGGTGCCTTTCCAACGTCTGCACCCACCGCGGGATGCTGGTTTCGACCGAAGCATGTAGCGCGTCGGTCCTGCGATGCGGTTACCACGGCCGCACCTTCGGACTCGACGGTTGCATGCGGAACATGCCGGAGTTCGGGGATGTGGAGAGTTTCCCGGGCTCCTCTGACAATCTTCGCGAGTTCGACCTCAAGCGATGGAATGGGCTCCTCTTCGCAGGTAACGGGCCGAGCCGCTTTGCAGACTGCCTAGCAGAGATCGAGTCCCGTGTGGGCTGGATGCCAATCGAGTCGTTCGAGCACGACCCTTCGCGCCACCGCTCGTACGAAATAGATGCCAACTGGGCACTGTATGTCGACAACTACCTAGAGGGATTCCACATCCCCTACGTCCACGGGGACTTGCATGAGGAATTGGACTATGACTCATATCGCACCGAGCTGTTTGAGGGAGGTGTTCTACAGGTCGGCATTGCCAGAGGCACAGAGTCATGCTTTGAATTGCCCGAATCTTCTCCCGACCACGGGCAGAGAATCGCGGCCTACTACTACTGGCTGTACCCTGGCTTGATGCTGAATTTCTACCCGTGGGGGCTGTCTGTGAATCTTGTCATCCCAATCTCAGTGAATAGGACCAGAATAGTCTACCACGGCTTCATCTGGGATCATTCTAGGCTCGGAAAGGGCGCAGGTGGAGGCCTCGACAAGGTAGAGGAAGAGGACCAAGGGATCGTCGAGGCAGTCCAGAGGGGGGTGATGTCCGGGACTTACGACAGGGGACGATACTCTCCAACGAAAGAAACGGGAGTTCACCACTTCCATAGGATGCTTGCGTCCTGAAGGACATTTGATAACCACTTGGAACCTCACGGGGTCGATGAGGAATAGTACCAAGACGAAGATAGCTATTCTGCTAGTAATCTCCATGATGTTATCTGGCTGTACCGGAGGAGAGACTGAGCAGGAGCCCGAGGAAATCTCAGGTTGCATGGATGAGGCTGCCGAGAACTACAATCCAGATGCGACGGTGTCGGACAGATCCTGTGTCTACGCCGAGGATGATGATTCGACTGTGACCTCAGTACCGCACACCGACAGTTGCGACAATACCAATCCACATCACTGTCTACTTCCCTTCCCTTCGAGTGCCTTTTTGGTTGAGGATTCGAACACCGTGACGGGTTACAGGCTGAACATACAGGGCAGTGCGATACCCGATTCGGGGTCTGCAGTGTCTGAATCATTTTCCATCCTCAATTACAAGGATGGAAACTCTCCCTCGTCCCAGATCTTCACCACCTTCGAGCGGATTCCTGATGTGTCTAGTCTCGCCTCGCAGCATAACATACCTCTTTCTCTTGATGCGAATCACGGAACCGTGCTGCTCAACATGGATTCGGGGCAAGTACTTCCTCATTGGGTAGAGGTCTCCGCGAGGGCTCAGGAGGACGAGCCCACTCTCGTGCATATACGCTCCATCAGAGGCCTAGAGCATGACACGCAGTATGCGGTTGCCTTCAGAGGGCTGCAAGACGAGAATGGGGATGAGATTGGGGCTTCGTTGGCCTTCTCCTCACTGAGGGATAGGCTAATCACTGATTCTCCGGATATTGAAAGTCGCCGGAGTGGCTACGATGTCATGTTCGATACATTGGAAGATGTTGGTTTTGAGAGGATGAGTCTGCAGGCTGCTTGGTGGTTCCACACCGCTTCGACCGAATCAATTACTGGTGACCTGATTACCATGCGTGATGATGTCTCGCAGCGACTTGGACAGGGAGGAATTGGTTGCAATATCACGTCAGTGGATGATGACTATGGAGGCGATGACACCACATTCAGGAGGATCAAGGGCACCATCACCACCCCACACTACATCGAGTCTGTCTACCCTCCCACCCTGATGAGGAGAGATTCAGAGGGAACTCCTCAATTCACCTTCAATAGTGAGGTGGTCTTCACTATCGCGATTCCACAGTCGGCTGCTGACTCCGGCACCCCCGTCCCACTGGTTGTGCTCGGTCACGGCTTCCTTGGCAACGGCGAGGGCATGGTCTCGGGATTCAGAGGGTGGGCTAACGAGCACGGTTATGCGACCATAGGGACCGATTTCAAGGGCTGGAGTTCTGATGGCGACTTCGACGCCATCACGTTCGGCCTGATGAACGTGAATTACCTTCAGCATCAGGCCGAGAGGCTCCAACAGTCCATCATCAATCACTATGCGATGACTAGGACAATCAAGGGAGTCTGTTCCGACATTCCCGAGTTCTACCACGAGGGGACTAATCTGGTCGACACGAGCGGGGATCTGAACTACATGGGGGTCTCGCTGGGGGGCATCAGGGGCCCGTCGATGCTCTCTCTGATACCCGATCTGAACAGAGGTGTGCTGTTCGTCGCCGGATCTTCCTTCAGCTTCATTGCAGAGAGGTCTACGCAATACACGCAGTTTGAGGTTCTCTTCGGACACGAGATGGCTTACCCTTCGACCAACGATCGGTCGATACTCCTAGCCTTGATGCAATCGATGTGGGATTCGACGGAGGCTGAAACATATCTCCCCTTCAGAGAAGGTGGCCTGAATGGTCAACTCAACCCATATGAGATACTCTACATAGTTTCGATTAACGATGCTCAGGTCACCATCCTGTCCGCAGATCGAGCGGCTAGGACCTCCGGCATTCCTGTAGTCGACAACTCGACTTACCACCCCTATGCGCTTGAGGTCGTACAAGCACCGCTCGGTGGATCAGGAATCGTCTACTTCGATGGTGGTTTCCCAGAAGTTCCAGAAGGGAATATCCAGGGTCCGATGGAATACCACTCGCTGGCGCACAATCAGGTCCTAGGGCAGGAGTCGGCAGTCGAACTGGCTAATGAGTACCTCTTTTCGGGAACTGTGGCAGATACGTGTTCGGGTAAGTGCTACTTCGAAGGGACCTGGTGATTAGCCGACTGGCTCGCCGCCCCCTCCGAGGAAGGCGAGGCGCCTGAGTGCATTGCAGCCGATTAGATGGTCGACTACGACCAAGGGCATGGATTGTGACAGAACGCTGCGCACGGCCTCTTCGTCATCAACCGTCGACATCATCCTAGCCGTCTCCCTGACCCTCCATCCCTCAAAGCTGTCCCGGTTCTCCAACGGGGTCATCACCACCGTCCAGCCGGCGTTCTCGTAGAGTTCTGCGGAAGCGACGTCGCTAGTGAAGAAAACCCCGGCTGCACCGTGATACCTCTCGGCATGAGCCACCCAATTGGGGGGATTGTCGATGTCGGGCACAGAAACTACGCAGGCATCGCCAATGCCCTCTGCCTGCAACCATGCATCTAGCATAGCCTCCCTCTCCTCAGAATCCCATGGGTTCTCCATAGACTCCGGCCTGTTCGATGAGCCGATGGCTATGACCAGCCGGAGCTCCGGAGAATTGAGGTTGCGCCACTCCTCAGCGGCGCTGATCATCAGCGCATGACCGAGGTGGAAGGGCTGGAACCTGCCGAGTACCACCAGGCCGGGAGCGGGTGCAGATTTCGGTGGTTCGTGGGCAGGCAGGAGATCAGTCAAGCCGCCACCTCCAGCGCCTCGCCGAGGCTCTGTCCGTCCAGCCTCCATAGAATGGACTCGAGGAACTCCCTGCCAATCAGGATCGACAGTCCCTCGCTGCGTGCCCTGAACAAGAAGTCGAACAGGGACTCGCTGGCAGTCCGGTGGGACTCCATGGTGGGCAGTATCCTCGGGTCCTCCGACGGCTCCATCGTCTCACCTAGGTCCTGTCGGCGCGACATCCAGTCGAGTACCACTGACTCGGAGAATGACGCCCTATCAGTCCCAGATAGTGAATCAGAGAACTCTGACCAGACCTGATGCCGTAGGAACTCGTCTGCGGAGAGGTCTCTGCCTAGCAGGGGCTCTAGATACAGGAACAACCTAGCATCCCAGCAGCTCCATTCACCGAAACAGCACCAACGAGCTAGGGATAGTAACAGTTCGCAGGACGATTCCGAATCCAATTCCTGCTCGGCGAGCGACTTGGATTGGTCTAGGTTGCCCGCTGCGTCGAACCACTCCATGACATCGCCCTCGATGTCAACGTCGAAACTACGGTGGAAACGTGCGTCGGGAGATGGTCGTAGCGCCCTCAGAGAGCTCTCCTCCATGCCCTCTAGCAGTTCGGCGAGGGGTTTCGAGCGGAGGCTGTCGAAGCCCTCCCGATCGACGAGAAGCAGGATGACATCGACCAAAGCGTTCTCCCCGCACTCACCACTCGGTGGTACGCAAAGAACCCTCGCTCGCCTATGGCGAGCGCTGTATCGCCACCGGATTCAAGAACCCGGGGCGGGGCGTGGGTGGCGTCCAAATGGGGCTGGAGGGATTGCACTGGCAACCATCGAAGAGCAGATTAAGTCCCTTGAGGAGGAGATTGGTAATACCAAGTACAACAAGGCGACGCAGGGGCACATTGGCAAGCTCAAGGCCAAGATCGCCGCACTCAGGGCTCGCAAGGAGAAGGCCCAGGCACATGCCAAGGCCAGCGGTGGCGGACCGGGTTTTGAAGTTAAGAAATCGGGCGACGCCTCGGTGGCTCTAGTTGGATTCCCTAGCGTGGGCAAGTCGAGCCTGATATCGAAGTTGACAGATGCCGATTCAAACATAGGGGATTTCGCCTTCACCACGCTGACCTGTATCCCGGGGCTGATGGATCACCGTGGTGCCAAGATACAGATTCTCGACCTCCCCGGACTGATTAAGGGGGCGGCTGAGGGAAAGGGCAGGGGGCGTGAGATTCTCAACGTGATTCGCAGCACCGACATGGTGCTGTATGTGGTTGACCCTTTCCAGAAATCGCACTTCGAGATACTGGACCAAGAGCTCTGGAAGTCGGGAATGAGGCTCAACCAGCAGCCGCCTCAAGTCTTCATTACGAGGACGAAGCGCGGAGGGATAGTCGTGCGATCGACGCTGGAGCAGACTAACCTGACTGAGGAGGAGATTCAGGGGATAGTCCGCAGCTTCGGAATCGTCTCCGCCACCGTGACTCTTCGTACAGACGTGACCGATGATCACATCGTCGACACGTTGGCTGGGAGTCGAATCTACAGTCGGGCAGTCGTGGTAATCAACAAGATTGATCTCGCCACCGAGAAGGACCTCGAGCGGACGAAGTCGATGCTGCCCGAGGGCTGGCCGATTCTCGAGGTCTCGGCGAAGACTGGAGAGGGAATTGACGAGATGAAGGACTTCATCTTCGACAATCTCCATTTCATGTCGATATACCTCAAGCCGCAGGGCAAGGAAGCAGATCTCATCGAGCCGCTCATTGTCAAGGACACGTCGACTGTTCGCGACGTCTGTGTAAAGTTGCACCGGGATTTCGTCCGCAAGTTCCGATACGCCAGGGTCAAGGGCCCGAGCGCGAAGTTCGACTGGCAGAGAGTCGGGTTGGACCATGTCCTGAAAGATGATGACCTGCTGACCATAATCACGCGGAAATGATTTCGCGTTGTCGGTCTGCGTTGCGATGTATTCACGAACGGGACGCCTACCCGAAGCATGGCCGATGGCGCAGCCGATGTGCTTCCTCGGGCCGCCCTCAGAGGGCTCATTGAGCATTTCTCACGCAGGCTGTACCTACTACTGGCCGTGTTCGTGACAGGGATGGTCGGAGGTTATCCCTTGGCTGGGAATGCGATAGAGTGGCTGATGCAGGCCGATGGGTATCTGCCCGAGGGGGTGCAGGTAATCATCCTGCAACCGATGGAAGTGGTGCTTCTGAGACTCAGAATCGCAGCCAACATCGGCATCGCCCTAGTGGTACTGACGATGCTGTGCGACATCGGCTGGAACGGACGCAAGATTCTCTCCGATGCCTATCGCAGGAAGTTCGTGCCAATCGGCGGCGGGTTCGGTGGGCTGCTCTTTGTGCTGACTTGCTCCCTCGGGCTTGGAGCCTGTGGCGCGCTGTACTCTCACGAGATGCTGGTCCCTATGCTGCTGGAGTACCTGTCGGAGGACGCTGCGTCTGCGGGGCTTGACTCGACGTGGCAGCTGCAATCGTGGATTGGTTTCGTCCTTGGCCTGTACTTCGCCTCCGTCGTTGGATTCCAAGTACCACTGGCAGCGCTGCTACTGCTCCGATACGACGTGATAGAGCGCGCGAGCATAACCGACAACAGAGGGGGCCTGTGGTTCTCTGCACTGCTCGTTGGGGCGGTCCTATCTCCCCCGGACCCGCTATCGCTGTTCCTAGTCGGCGGCCCGATGCTGGTTCTGTTGGAGATTGCTCTGATAATCGACCGTATGACTAATCGAGACTGATGCCGCGATTTCGAGCATCCTCTTCCATAGCCGCTCTCCGTCCGTCATCGACATCAACCCATTTCATCATCGCAGCGCCGATAACGATCAGAACGCAGATGCTGGCTATCCCAACCCTGCTATCATACATCACTGTGAAGGTACCATACAGCAGAGGTCCGAGTATCGCCGCGACTCGGCCGAAGAAGCCGAAGAAGCCGAAGAACTCGGCGCTCCGAGTCTCAGGCACCATCTGGCCGAAGATGCTGCGCGCCAGACCCTGTGATCCGCCTAGCAGAGCCCCTGCCATGCAACCCAGTAGCAGGAACTGCAGGAAGACTCCGAATCCGAGAGGGCCCCAGAGATAGTCGCGAGCAGTGTCGGATACGAAATCCAGAGGTCCATCTCCAAGACTCGTAGGGTGATCTTCGCCCAATGCGATGGAGCCATCCAAATCCCCGCCCCGTATGCTCATGCTAAGGCGGCTGTCCTCGTCGAAGGTAGAGCTGAAATCGGATATCCTGCTGACATTCAAGACCGGGGTCGCTGAGCCAGAGGGATCGTCGAACTCGTATATCGTATCTCCTGCTTCGTTATCGACGAAGTGTAGAGGGAGGACATCTGACCATTCCAATCCCCAAGCCTGCTCTTCATCACTCTGGGATAGGCCGTTTTCATAGGTGCTGTCACCAACGGATACAACATATTGGCCCTTTCCATCTAGGCGCTGCTGCAACCAAATCGATGGATTCGGGTTGGGGGTGCTTGAAGCATCCAGAGGGTCGGTTCCAGCCTCTGTCTCGGCCACGTTGGAGTACCAATCGCCATCAGTATCATCGTCTTCAAAATCAGCGATTCCATCGCCGTCCATATCCCAATCAAACTGGATGTCATACTCGTCATGAGAATCGAGAACCAGCGGGGCGAAGGATAACGCACCAAAGATGACGATAACCCACATGACCAACGAAAAAGATAGAGCTCGGTGCGTGGAGGTCCTCTCTGCGAGTTTAGTGAAGCCAATTGCACAGGGCGCAGCCACGAACTGGATTACTAGGATGACGGCAATCAAATCCCCGATGGTCAGGCCGAGTACTGTGACTCCATAGATTCCAGCCAGTGCTGTGACGGTATTAATGCCGTCAATGAAGAAGAAGTAGGCGAGCATGTAGATGAACAGTGTGCGGAAGTGAGTGATTTGCCCAAGGGTCTTCTTCAGTTCACCGAAGGCAAACTTCGCGGAGTCAGCAACCCCAAGTGTTTCCATCTCGTTCTCGATTGGAGGCTCGGGAACCCACGCGAAAGTCAGGCAAGCGAATCCCAGCCACCAGACGCCGGACGAGGCCATGATGAATGGGATAATCCACTCTCCAGTGAGTGTCATCCACATACCAAGGTGGACTGCTAGAAGAAGTCCGCCACCAAGGTATCCGTATGCATATGCCTTGTTCGAGATGGCGTCCATCTCGTCATCGGTGCCCAAATGAGGGAGTAGAGCATTGTAGAACACTCCCGCACCGTTCAGGCCGACGTTCGCCATCAGGAACATCACAATCAGCCAAACCCACTGGTGGGAAACCCCAAGCATAGGAGCGAAGGCGAGCAGGAATGTTGACACGGCTCCTAAGTAAGTCAGAATCCTTAGCCACCATATCTTGATTGCACGTCGATCGGCGATGACCCCGAGGGAAGGAGCTAGTATGGCAACGAAAAGAGCGGCGATAGTAACAGAGAATGACCATATCGCGTCACGGGTCATATCCATACCGAGAACACTTGCCTCCAATCCATTCGCCTTCAGGAAAATGTAAGCGAACCACCCAGGTAACACCGCGGTAGTTACGCTGGTCTCGAAAGAGGACTTGGCCCAATCGTAGAATGCGTATCCTCGTACTGCTTGAGGGTCTGATGCGCGGTCTAGTTCTACTGTGTCTGACATGGTAATACCTAGACGGCGCTAGAGGTCTGAGGGTTTGAGCATTGGGGAAGTGGGGAATCGCTGTCGTCCGTGCCTTATTGGACTTGATACCTCCTCGTGCTGCTAGATGACTTGGGAGCAACCACCGGAGAACTCGCTTGATGCGTTATTGCATGGCATGCAGTTCTCGGACGGTGTGGAGTTCGACTTGCGGCTCTCTGCCGATAATGAACTAGTCGTATATCACGACTCGATTACTGCCGATGGTCGCTACACAGAGTGCGAAGAGGCTTCAACGATGCCGGATTACGTCTGCACCCTCGATGACCTACTGGCAGAATCAGGATTTGTCGAGCCATGGGTGAGCGAGGGGAAGTTCGCCTGCATCGAGCTCAAGATGCCTCATCCAAGCAGCGGGAAGGTTGGCGGGATGTTCTCGGCAGAGGCAAAGATTGACCACCTGAGGAGGATGATCGAAATGGTCGACGAGTCGGTTGGTCCCCTAGGACTCAGCCCCTCGGGTTCGGTAGTATACTCGTTCGAGCCCCGATTGCTCAAAGCCGCAGCCAGAACCGGCAGCGAGCTTCGTTTCGCCAGACTCGTGCCGTACCTCAGACCATGGGGGAGCAGTTTCGTAAAGAGGGTGTTCGCCTCGCCCTACTTCATCGGACTGTCGCTGCCCCGGCTGATGTCGATGCAACGCAAGGCAGGCGCCCCGATGCTACCCGCCGCACTGGACTACCTAGATGGCAGCAAGCGTCACTTCACAATCGGCACCACAGTCGGTCTGCGCGGGCGCCATCTGACCAATCTAACTCGGAAGAGGAAGGGTTTCCCCGTGTATGTCTGGCCGGCCCACACCAGAGTGGAGCGGGCCATCCTAGATGCTGGGCTGACGGCGATATCCGACGAGCTCTCGCCAGAGGTCCATACTCTTCCGACCGGTGAGCCACGGTGGCTGAGGCCAGCCACCCAGCCACTCAATGATGATGTGAGGTCAGAGTTGGACGCCATCCCCAAAGACGGACATGCGGATGCGATTCGCGGGCTGCAGAGAGAGATTGCGCCCTGGTCCGAGCTCTCAGACACCGAGAGGAAGGCTTTCATCGAGTCCTGGAGGAAGAGGTGGTTCTGGGAGAGGAGTCTAGACTCCTTGATGTCCGAGGCCTCCGAGTCCAGTATGCCATGGGAGGTCTCGAGGATAATAGGGCACAGGGGAGCGGGCAGGACCTATGGTGCCGGCTAATCAACCGAGTCGCTGGTGTGGCTGGTCGCGTGGGATGTACTTGGGCCGGTAGATTGGCGTCCCCCTGCCGTCACGCGCGCTGCGCTCGTCCAGTATCTGAGCGCAAATCCCGGCGACACGTGCCCATCCAAAGAAGGTCGTGTAATAGTCAGGCTTGCGGAATCCGACGGAGTTCAGTAGACTACCGCTAGCCAAATCCACGTTAGGGTACGGGTTGCTGATTTTCGGTATCTCCTTGAGAATCGGTGGGACGACCTCGCGTAGAGCTGTCACGGTCCGGAAGTTCTCGTCGTTCGGGCAGATCTCCTCGCCGAGCCCGATGAGTAAACTGGCGCGTGGGTCCTCGGCACGGAGGACGCCGTGGCCGAAGCCGTAAATCGGTCGACGGGCCGCTAGCTCGGAGCGTACGAAGGCCTCGATTTCATTGGAGTCGGACGTACCAATCCTCTGGACGAACTCAAGACAGGCCTGATTGGCGCGGCCGTGCAGAGGGCCGGACAACGCGTTCATCGCGCTGGCGATGGACGCGTATATGGAAGCGCGACCGGAGGCGACCGCCTTACCGGAGAAGGTGGAGAGGTTTCCTCCTCCGTGATCCATATGCAGGATGAAGAAGAAGCGGAGAACACGCTCCATGCGCTCTGCCTCTTCCCCCTCAATCCCGAGCATGTGGACGAAGTTCTCGACCAGTCCGAGCTCGGGCTTACGTGGCCTCAGGTCCTCGGGCTTGCCCCCTCGTAGAAGGAAAAGTCTGGCCATCAGCTCGGGCATCCTAGCGATGAGGTTCATCGAGTCAGCGCGTGCATCCCCTGTCGAGTCGGCGGCTCCCAGAGCCATGATGCCGATGGCCAGCCAGTCCATCGGGTGGCCACTCCCGGGAGTCATCGACTCGAGTACTCTGAGGGCTCCAGTGGGAATCTCCTCGGCCCTATGGGCAAGTTCTGCCCTGAAGGCCTCTGATTCCTCGGGATCGGGCAGACGCTTGTGCATCAACAGGAAAATCACGTCCTCCTCCTCGAGGTTCGCCAGATCTCCGACTGGGTATCCCACGTAATGGACGCCCTCTATGGGGTCTACGTAGGAGGTTCTGCAGGTGCCCACGGGAACGCCCCTGAGGCCCGAGTCTAGATTCGCCTCAGTGATTGTGAAGATTGGCTCCTCGTCACCCATGATAACCCTCAGCATCCGACGTATGGAGACCCACATGATAACTTCTCCGACAATGCAATCAAGGTATCTCAGGGGGCTTCGATGGGTCAGGAAATATCTGACTTGACTTGAAAAAACGTCTGAGGCCGACCCGTAACGGTGATAGAGAGGGCGTCCGCGGGCAGGTTCGTGTCATGGCGCGACAGGCTCGATGAAATGGATTCTGAGCATAGGTACATGCTCGAGGGGGGGTCGTTGAGCCAGATGTTCCTGCGCTACCCTCTCACCGTCTCGCATCCAGTCTTCGTCGGGGGCTTCTACGGACTTCTCATCGGCCTGACTCTGTTGCTGCCGTACGTCTACATCGGCAACAGTGATGGGCAGGCGCTGGAGGACACAATGAGGGATTGGGGCTTCCAAGCGCTCATCCTAATCACCCTGACGGCTTTCCTAGGTGGCTTCTCCTCTATTCTCGCATCGGTGGCGAGGCGTCCTCCCATCCGTCTCGAGAACCGGCGCAGGTACCTGTTCCCGTTCCCATTCGTAGGCCTAGCTGTCCTCTCCTTGTCCATGATGAACGAGATTCCCGAGTTGGCGATTTGGGCGGGCTGGTTCTGCTTCGTCTTCCCCGGACCTCTCTACATCCACCTCTCATACGCGCCCAGATGGAGGATACTAGACAGGCTCGATTGCGGTCTGGACCCGTTTGAGGGGATGAGCAGGACCATCGACGAGAGTCCTACGGACGAGGTTGCGGACGCAGAGGACGACGAGCTCGAGGAAGTTGTCGAGGCCTCCTCCTAGTCGCTTCCAGTGGCTTCGAGTCCTTCTATGCGAGAACGCAAGGAGTCAGGCATGGGGGTGCTGGCACCGGCACCGTAGTCGAAGACCACGCCCGAAACCGTGCCGGTGGCGACCTGCTCGCCACCCTTCGCAGCGCTCGAAATCCTGTATGCCATGTCGAATGACGAATTACCAAGCCGGGTCACGGTGGTGTGCACCGTGACGGTATCAGGGAATTCCACCGGGGCGCTGTAATCCACCTTTAGTCCCGCTAGGATAGGCCCGATGCCATCCGATTCGAACAGACTGGTGAAGTCGCAGGCGATGAAGTAGTGCATGCGGGCAGTTTCCATCCACCTGATGAAAACAGTATGATTGACATGGTTGAGGGCATCCATATCACCCCATTGGACAGGTATCTCGCAGCTAATCGGCCAGCGGCCCAGTTCACTCATCGCCGGGACCCCCTGGTATGTCACGTGCGACCGCCCAATAGAGTACCAGACCAGTGAGTACGGCGAGGAGGCCTTTCCACACGCCAAGCTCGTCAGCAGGCGGCAGTACCCCGGACTCCTGCATCCAGGAGAGGACGGCGAACATTATGCCGAAGGCCGAGGCAACTAGCCAAATCACTAGCAGACTCTGCCTTTGCTCCGTAGTCCTCGTAGCCATTCCATAACCTCAGATCAATCCTAGTTTCCTTCCACAGGCTTCGAACTTATGCAAGACCTCATGCAGATCCTCGCGGGTCAATCCTGCTGACATTTGCGCCCTCACCCTCGCCTTGTCACGCGCCACCATCGGGAACACGATCGCCCCCACCATTACTCCGGCCTGCCTCAATGCGGCTGAGAGTTCCTGAGCCAATCGACTTTCCCCGCACATCACCGGGATAATAGGGGTCTCGCTCGCACCCGTGTCGAAGCCCATTGAATCCAGTTCGCTGCGGAAGTAATCGGTGTTTTCCCAGAGTCTCCGGACGTGCTGCGGCTCGGACATCAGGACCTCGATTGCCGCCTTCTGGGCGGCGGCGACGCCAGGTGGTTGGCTGCCGGAGAGCAGCCACGAGCGACTGTGGTTGAGAGCGTGCCTCCGGACGTCCTCGGAGCCAGCGACGATGCCACCTTGGACGCCCAGTGCCTTGGAGTAGGAACCTATCTCGAAGGTGACTCTTCCCTGCAGCCCGAAGTGAGCGACTATGCCCCGGCCGTCGCCGAGCACCCCCTCGCCGTGGCAGTCGTCGACCAGAACCATGGCATCATGCTGCTCGGCGAGCTCGGTAATCTGATCCAACGGCGCGATGTCACCGTCCATGCTGAACACGCCATCGGTGATGATTAACTTCCTCTCGTTCTCCGAGTGCTCCCGGAGAATCTGCTCAAGTGCGTCCATGTCATTGTGCTGGTATACGGCTCTGGAGGCCTTGGTCAGCCTCACACCGTCGATTATCGAGCCGTGGTTCAGTTCGTCAGAGATGATTACGTCATCGGAGCCACGCACGAGGGTGGGGATGAGGCCCACGTTGGCGGCGTATCCCGATGAGTAAACGAGGGCCGCTTCGACATCCTTGAAACGAGCGCACACGCGCTCGGCCTCGAGGTGTAGGTCCAGAGTACCGGCTATCGCGCGCACCGAGCCCGAGCCAGCGCCGTACTTCTGGGTGGCCTCCACTGCTGCTTCGACAACCTTGGGGTGGGTGGCTAGATTGAGGTAGTTGTTGGCTGAGAGCATGATCATCTCCCTGCCGTCAACCAAGCAGCGCGGCTCGCTGGCCGATTCTAGTGTCGGGGGGGTCCAGTCAAGGCCCTGCGAACGCAGCTGCTCGTAGCGCTCGCGCATCCACGACAGGTCGGCCGCCATGCCCCGCAAATCCCGGTGAGGTTCATGGCTCCATCGGAGTGATTGCCTCGGTTTGGACATCGAGTGTTTCATTTCTGATGCCGCAACCGCGAATCATGGAAGTGACTCTGGTCATACTCGGAATCGCCCAGGACGGCGGGGTTCCACACGCCGGCTGCTCGTGCGTGCGCTGCATGGCGGCGCATGCAGATCCCTCACTGCGCCGCCACCCGGTGGCATGCGGGGTCCGCGGCAGTGACGGCAGCCTGCACCTGATTGAAGCGAGCCGTTCGCTGCCCGACCAGATGCGACTGTGGGCCGAAGTCATGGGCACTGAGGGCGTGACGCGCCCCGACAGTGTCAGCCTAACTCACATCCATCTCGGACACATAGACGGACTGGGTCAGTTTGGGAAAGAAGTCATGGGGTTCTCGGATATGTCCCTGTTCGCGAGCGAATCCGTGTTGGAGGAGCTTTCCGGGAGGGGTGCCTTGGGGCCATTCAGCGCTACGACAGTGGGATCAATGGAGCGTTTTACCCCGAGCGGGGGCTGCGGCTTCGAGATGGAATTTGTGCCCGTGCCGCACAGGGACGAGCACGCGGACACCCACGCAGTGGCAATTAGAGGGCCCAATCGCTCCGTGCTCTTCCTGCCGGACCATGATGACTGGAATCAGACCCTCCACAGACACGGAGCTGTCTCGATTCGCCAGTGGTTGACGGACCTCGAGGTGGACATTGCCCTTCTCGATGGTTCCTTCTGGGACGCCAGCGAGCTGCCCGGGAGGGACATGTCCGAGATACCTCACCCTCCCGTGAGCGAGACCCTAGCGAGGCTGGGCGAGCGCGTCGAGGGGGATGTCGAGGTGCATTTTATCCACCTGAACCACAGCAACCCTCTGCTGGGCCCCGGGCCACAGGCCGACGAGCTGTCGGACCTAGGCTGGGGGGTAGCGGCCCAAGGGCAACACTTTGCCCTCTGATTCACAATCAGGAACATTATGAGCGGTCGCCTCGGGGCAGGGCCGTGCATCTGAGTGGGGTAGTGTCTAGTGGGCTGGGCAGGGCTCACGTCTTCATGTCGCAGCCCCATTACCAGAACCAGTTCAAGGATATCTTGGGTTCTGGTGCTTGGCCCGGCACCCTGAACGTCGACCTGTATGGGGACAACCTGTCGAACTACAAGGGACTGAGAGTCCTAGCCGGCCTCGAGGAGGGCGAGGGCGTCGAGGGGACCGAGCCCATCAGGATACAGGGCTTCGAGAGGTCGGGTCGCTCGTTCGGTGGCGCGACCGCCTTCAAGGCTGATATCAGCAGAGGGGGGGATGATTGGGTGTCCTGCGCCATACTGATACCTGACCTGACCCGGCACACCCGAACGGCCGAGGTGATCTCGTCCTCCTTCCTGCGCGAGGCGCTGCCCTGTGAGGATGGTGACGAGGTCTCAATTAGGCTCATCTGAGCCGCTTCATCCACTCACGCTCAAGCAGCGTGGCCATCTCGAGGCGAGCGAGGGCGAGCCATCTGGTGTGCTCTCTAGTGTCACTGGGGGGATGGGAGAACCAGTTTGTGTCTGGCAACGAGCCATCGGCAATGCCAGAAGAGTGTTCGTTCTCTATCGACCACAGCACGAGTCCATCCGAGGGCGAGCGGCCGAGGTCCGCAGGGTCCTCCGGGTTGTCCAGAGCGGATCTTATGTCATCCAGCGTGTTCCTGCCGGAGACCGTACCAGATATCGCGCTGGCCATCCTACGCACCTGATTCCAGAGGAAGGCCCGAGACCTGACCGAGATGCCGATTACCCTGCCGTCGGATGCAAGCCATGGCACGCACTCGTCGACTGTCCTTATCGGGTCCTTACCCTTCTCCAGCCTGCACATGTTGGTGAAATCATGCTCACCCTCGAACAGGGCACAGGCCTCGGCGAATATCTCGGCATCGGCTTCGAGCGGCCAGTCGTGCATAATCTCAGTGCGGAACAGGTAGTGACGTGACGTCGAGTGTCTGATGCGAGTCTCAACGGGTATCTCCCTAGCTGCCCAGACAACCATTCCGATGGGCAGGTTGTCATTCATTGCCCTCAGGAGGTTCGTCTGCTCGATTGGGCCGGCGACCTCGGCAGGTAGGTCGATTCGGGCTAGATTCATCCTGACACTGACACCGGCGTCGGTTCGGCTGGACATCTCCAAGCATCCGTCTCCCCACCAGCCCAGCCGCTCGAGCGCTCGCACCAGCGCGCCCTCGACCGTCCTGATACCGGGCTGGATCTGGGAGCCGTGGAAGGCGTCGCCGTGGTAGCCAATGGCGACCATGATACGGTCGCTGTCCAAGGGCCGTCCCCTCCTCATTCCTCGGTGAGGTACTCGGTCGCCTCGTCAGCGGATGGGAAGCCGAGTCCGAGCAGGGCGAACTCGATTGCGATTGGTACGTACTGTCTGGCGAACGGGTGGCTGCGGTCGAAGTCGGTCTTGAGGTCGACTGCGTCTATCAGCATCCGAGCGGCCTCGTAGAGGTGGAAGGACACGTCGACCTCATCGGTCGAGGTACCGAGGTCGCGCAGCTTCTGGAACTCGCGCACGGCCATTGGTATGCGATCGAACTCCAGCAGCGCGTTGGCGTGTGCAGCCAGATACTCGGTGTTATCAGGAGCGAGTCCGGACGCCTTGCGGAAGTATGCGGCGACTTGTCCCTCGTTGATGCGGTCTTTGCCGCTGTCGTCGATGTTGCCGTTTTGCTGAATCTCGAAGAGTGCGGCTTCGGCCCAACCATGGTATCCTGCAGGGTCTTCCGGATTGGTATCGACGTGCGCATCGAATATCCCCATCGCTCCCATGAAGTCGCCCTGTGTGATGTGCTGGGCTGCTCTTGTCATCAGGTCCTCGTCGCTCACTCTACCGCCTCGGTCGCACTTGGTGGGCCCACCGTTATGAACGGTGCGGAGCGGAGGTGCCTGTGCACTAGTGCAGGACTCCCCATGTGTGCTCGGCGTTGCCCATGATCCACCCGTAGTCGTCGATTGTCCTCAGGCCCTGCTCATCTAGAATCGCAATCCTCTCCACCTCCAGCGGGTACTCGTTGTAGGTGAGGTGGCTAACCATGCCTGCGCGCGTGGGCTGGTCGAAGGTCCAGCGTGCGCGACTGCAGGCGCGGACGTCAATCGAGATCTGCGTGCGGCCGTTCCATATCCTAATCCTGAACTTCGGCAGGGCGTTGCCCTGCTCGTCCCTGAGGGGTTCCTCACCGTCGGGCTCCGAGACCTCGACCTCGCAGCGCTTGAAATTCTCAGTTCTTCCTCGATTTGCGTCGTGGAATATCCCAGTTCCGATTGAAGGGGTCCTGATGAAATCCCGGCGTCGCCATGGCGTGTCATCCATCGAGGTCATCCCAGGGGTGATGTGCGGCTTGAACCAGTCTATGTAGGAGCCGTCGTCGAAGTGGAGCATGCCCCAAAACCAAGGGAACGAGGGAGCCTGGACGGAGACCTTCTGGAAGTACGCCGTGCCCTCAAACTCCTCGCCGTCGACCTTGAGATTCAGTTTAGTTCCCTGTAGTCTCAGTATGTCGTAACCCATGTCTAGACCGTACACGTTGTTCCTATACGTCAGAGTGCTGGGAGGCCCCCACCAAGGAGTTAGCTCGGCCTCAAACGAGGTTGGCGCACCCTCTGCTCGGGCCTCGGGGTCGCTGGTTAGGCAGAGCCAGAAACCCTCGTTGCCAGGTCGCATCCCGAGCGAGAAGTCCTCGTCCAGAATCGGGACTATCGCACCCGTCCCCTCGCCAGAGCCGGAAGCCGGCCATAGCGGATGCTCGTCGTTGACTAGGGCCATTCTGCACTCCCTGATGACGAGTGGTTCAAACATCCGCTTGCCGTCATACCACCATGCGCACACCATTCCGGGAATGACGTGCCCCCCATGCTCGTCTATCGACATCCTAGAGCCGGGCTTCCACCAGTGTCCACTCACCCGAATTGCAGGAGTCTCCTTAGTCGACCACAGCACCATCAACTGACGCGAACGGGCCGGGTTATCCGGATCGGGTACGAACATGATTACCCAGTACCACCACCAAGACAGGCGCGGAATAGGGGGCATCACATCGAGTCGCCACAACAGAGATAGGTCTCCGACGAACTTCTCCATAGCGAAACCCCTGCTTACATAATCTCGCGGTTCTTGAAGCTGGACTGGCCTATACCAATCATCGCGAGGGTGATAAAGATCAGAACTGTGACGCTCACCAGTATCGCTGCGACCGGGCTCTGGGTGCCAAAGGTGTGCACAGGGGGCTGCCAGAAGAAGGGGAGTCCGGAGTCGATTCCGAAGGCCGTGGCAATCTGCGTGTACTGCAGCGTGTCGGGCCATGCAATTAGCACGATGGCATCAATGAGTTGCAGCGCCCAGTGCGAAATCGACAGCATCGGCACCGAGGCAGAGGGCATGGTCATGGTGAACAAGCCCATGATGAACTCCCATATCCCGAGAATGATGCAGAAGTAGACGCCGTACTTGGGCGCTATCAGACCGAGTGTGTTGTACAAAGCCCCGTAGGCTGCTAAAACTAGGAAGGTGGCTAGGCCTATGCCGAGCCAAACCGGGAAGTCCGAGAGCCTGATTAGGCTGTCTCCAGGTCCGATTAACGAGGTCACCAGTGCCATCAACAGAACGAGGACTAGGATGTAGGTGCCTGCCAGAAGCAGGTATCCGAGCAGTCTGTAGGTGATGAACTCGGCTCGGTGTATCGGCTTGGACAGCAGATAGTGCAGCGTGCCGTTCTCGGTCTCATCCCTCACTAGCCCGAGAGCGAGGAACAGCGGGATGAATATTCCAAGCATCATGACGAAGGCCATCTTGCCGGTACCGATGATGAACGTCCTGTGTGATGACTCTCCTTGGTACTTGCCCTCCTCAATATCCTCATTGACATTGTAATCTGCACGAATATCAACAATCTCGTCCCTGTCAGCGTCGAGAACCCAGATTACGTCGCAGGGGATGCCGTTGTTGTTATCGTCATTCATTTCCACCAAGCAGTCGCCGTCGTCGTCGACCTCGAAGCCATTACAGATGTATACTGAGCCATACGGCTGACAATTGCTTTCAACATATATTTCGCTGATATCTTCGCCATCCCATAGTATGCCATCCTCGTCGACGTACATCGAAGCCGGCTCCGGCTCCACGTAGGTCTCTAGGGTCATATGCCCCCACTGCATGTAGGCCTCCTCGGGTACGTTGACAGCACCTGATGCCCTGAACTTGCCCGAAACGAAGTAGGATTCATCGTCGTAGGTGCATGCGTAGCCCCAATCCGGCCACCAGTCCTCGAAAACCTCTCCATCCGGACAGGGGGTAGCCCCCTCCCAGTCGACGATACCGGACCATCTAGTGCCGGTGTAATCGAGGTCCAGCCACTCGGCATCGAAGTGGCCCTGACCCTCCCAGGTGTGGTTCCCGCTGTGGTACCTCAAGTCGTCGTTCCACTCTACCTCCCCCGTCATGACGTAATGTCCCGAGCCAGGGTACTCCTGCCCGTCCCAGTCGCTGGTCCCATACTTGTTCTCTTGGCCCAGGGGGTAGCCATCCTGATCCCAGTCGACTGAGTCGCCGTCGTTGTCTACCGGTTCGAAGTCATCCCTTATCGCGTCAACGTAGAAGGCGAGGAGCAGGGTCATGACTAATGCGCCGACGGCGAGCACGACCCATGTGGAAAGGCGATGCCTGAGTTGCCTGATTGTAAGTTCGGTAATCGCTCCGGCCTTGCGGTCCATGCGAGTCCAGACTGTTTCGCTGAGCCCTCTGCCCTTGGCGTCCATCACGAATCGCCCCCAGTCAGGTAGCCGAGCAGCGACTCGAGGTTGTCGTCGGGGTTCTCTATGGCAGAGACTGCTGTCCCTGAGTCGACGATGACGCGAGGCAGGATGGCATGGGCGGCAGAGAGGTTGTTGGTCTGAATCTCAAGCTGCCCCTCTTCGGGGAAACGTACTCCGTAGACCGGGTCCTCGGAGATGAACTGGGAAGCGAGGCTGCGCGGGTCGTCGCAGGTCAGTAGGATGCGGTGCGGGTGCTTGTCGAGTAGGGCCCTGATGGCATGCAGGTTACCTAGGGCCAGCAGTCTGCCGTTGTGGAGGATAACGATCTGCTCGGTGATGCGCTCTATCTCCTCAAGGATGTGGCTCGATATGATGACGGTCTTACCCTGCGAGCCGAGTTCCCTGATTACACTCATGATACTCGTCCGGGCTATCGGATCGCAGCCGTGGAGTGGTTCGTCGAGGATGATGAGATCGGGGTCGTGGACCAGTGCGTGGGCTATCTTCACACGTTGCCTCATGCCCTTGCTGTACTTTCCTATCTCCTTGTTCTGCACGTCGGAGAGTCCGACGAAGTCCAACACATGCTCGGCCCTCGCAGTAGCCTCTTCGCGAGTCATCCCATGCAGCCTCGCAAGTGTGGCTACGAAGTCTAGACCGGTCATCCAGTCGTACATCCTCTCCGACTCGCTAACGTAACCGACCCGTCGGTATGGCGCAGTGCTTGTCCACGGGTCGACGCCGAACAACCTGACGCTTCCCTGATTGGGCTTGAGCCGTCCCATTAGGAGCTTGAAAAGGGTGGACTTGCCGGCTCCATTTGGACCGAGCACGCCGGTTACGCCCCCGTCGATGGCCAGTGAGACGTCGTTGATTCCGATAACCTCGCCGTACCACTTCGAGGCTTGATCGATTAACACCGCCGGCGTATTATCGCTCATTCCCGAGTCACCTCCAGAGAGCTGACTCGTGCGGTCAGCAGTGCTACGCAGGCGGCGTTGATAGCCAGCACGGAGACGATTGAGAACGCAATCGGGTGGTCGTAATTGGAATCGATGCCTAACAGCCACTGACCGACATGCGCTAAGCAGTCATAGGGGCTGAGCACATACAGTATCGAGGTGTCAAACTGGGTCTCGATGAGCAGTGCCAGCAACTTGGTGCCGTAAATCACACTCAGGAAGGCGATTGCGGCGAAGAAGCGGCTCCGACTGATGCTGGATAGGGCGAGTCCGATGGAGGTATAGGTGATTACCACGAGTATCCCGGCGACCAGCCCGGAGACAAACATCGGCAGGGTGTCCACGAGATAGGCCCAGCCCTCACCGTTGAACACTATGGCAGAGGTGTAGTAGACGAAGTAAGAGAGGACGATGATGAATCCTAGGACCACGGCCACGCTGAGGTACTTCATGGCGGTGTAGTCGAGTCTTGTCACGGGACGTGAGAAGTAGATTGCACTGGTGCCGTTCTTTCGGTCGTCTGAGATCATCCCACCCACCACGAGAGCGGTCAGAAGTGGCCAGCAGCACAGGTTTCGAGGGAAGTACCCCAGAACCTGTCCCCAGAGGTTGTGGCGGTTGATCCCCCACATTCTAGAGAAGAAGTCGGTCATGAAACCGTCACTGGATAGGGAGGCGAGGAACAGCATCAAGACAGGAAGCAGGGAGAACAGGAGTATGACGAAAATCGTCAGCCTGACCATCGGGTGGTAGTGCCGGTGACCAGTGCCCCTGAACAGTCCGTACACGTGGTGTCTGAAGATTGCATAGTTCCTTACCCACCTAGGGCCCAGTTCGCCATCCCAAGGGCGGTATGACTGTTCAAAGATGGAACCCAGTTCAGCATCGTTACTGGCGACCACGGCCTTGGCTTCGTCGTCACCGTCACCGGCTCCGTAAGCGACCTCCATGCGCGTCTTGTGGCCCTCAATGTCGATGCCGTCGTCACTCATCACGGTCACCTCCCGTGTGGGCCGTCGTCATCAGGTCTGATGTTCCCCTAACCTCGGCGCCGAGCCGTTCCATGATGAGCAGGAATATGTCCTCCAGATCCGGCTCGTACTCCTTCATCTGTCTGACTTGGACGTCGGCAGAGACCGCGGCCTCGAGGACTTTCCTAGTGGTCCCGTCGTCGACCCTGTCCACCCGCAGGACCCTGCCGAGCCGGCGAACCTTGAAGCCCCTCGTTTCGAGTTCCTGCTGCATCCTGCTGGCGCCGCCCCATACCGAGATTTCGATCTCGCGCTCGATCTGCCTAGCGAGGTCCTCAATTCTGCGCTGCACCACGATTCTACCCTTGTGAATCATCACTATCCTCTCGCAGACCTCCTGCACGTCGTCCATGACGTGGCTACTCATCAGAACGGAGCGATTGCCCTCCGACACCGTGCGTCGCAGGGTCTGCAGCATGAATTCGCGGGCCTTCTGGTCGAGGCCGTTGGTGGGCTCGTCGCAAATCAACACGTCGGGGTCGTGGACCAAGGCGCAGGCCAGCTTGGCGGCCTGCTTCATCCCCGTGCTATAGGTCTCTATCTTCCTGTACCTCTGATCCTTCAGGCCTACGTACTGCAGGACCTCGTGGGCCCTGCGGGTGGCGTGAGCCGGGTTCATGCCCACCAGTTCTCCGGCGTACCGGACCTGATCAATTGCGGAGAGGCCGGGGTCAAGTGCGTCGTACTCCGGCATGTAGCCGATGCGAGAGCGGATCTTGTCGCCCTCAGTCCTGATGTCGTAACCTAGGACGGTTCCCTCCCCTGAGGTGGTGGTTATCAGGCCGAGCAGACACTTGAACAGAGTCGATTTGCCGGCCCCATTAGGGCCGAGTACTCCCACGGCCCCTGGAGGGATTTCGAGGTTGACGTCTTCCAAGGCCATGTGGGGGCCATACATCTTGCCTAGGCTCCGAGCAGTGATAATCGGAGTCGAGCCTCCTTCACCGTCCATGTTCGACCCTCGACTCCTATAGGAGTCGACTTTCGCTTGGCAATACGCCACTTGAACTAATCCCCGGCACGTCCCGAGGTGCGTCTAATCTTCCCTCAGTGCCCCGTCACGCACCCTGACGGCGACTCCCTTCTTGAGGTGAGCCATCTCCCGCGCGGTCGACAAGGCTGTGCCATGGGCCACCAGTGCGCCGTTTCCGTCGACCACCAAGCAAGGCTGTCCCGGAGTCAGATGGGGGTCCGCGCCGAGCACGTAGCCGTGCATCACGTTACGGCCCCTGCCGACGAACGGGATGGCGTCATCAAGCAGCCAGACGCGTGGCACCCCGGGGTGGTCCGAGACCTCGTCGGCCTGCTCGCCGAAGAGGGCAGGAGGAGAGGGGTCGAGTGCGTTCAGGCGTCGGGCGCCGGCCAAGGCGAGGCTGATGCCGCCGTCAGAGAGTCTTGGTGAGAGGATGTGCTCGTCCCCCAGCAGAACGTTGACCACTCGGTCGGTTCGAGAGCGCCTGGATACCATGCCCTCAGTCACGCTGCAGCCGTCGGCAGGAGAGACGCTGCAAAGGACGGAGAGCTTGTCCACCACGGAGCATCGATCGAGCCATGCCCGCACAACACCGACGTCTTCGGAGTCCGGAATCTCCCTCGGCCCGGTGCGAACGAGGGGGATGTCTGCGAGGCCCATCTCAAATAGGGCCTCGGTGACTTCCTCGTCCTCGTACTCTTCCGACCAGACCTCTTCGGGGCAGTCGAGGTGGCACCACGGGGAGACGTCCTCTAGGCTGAAAGGGATGGGGCCAAGGGGGGTCGAGAGCATGATGACACTGCTAGGCTCCTCGAGCAGTTCCGCGATAGCGGCCCCCATGGCGGAGTGGCGCCAGGGAGGGGATGCGCCCTCAATCAGAACGACCCTCTCAGGGCCGGTACCGGAGCCATCCCACCAAGATCCCGGTGGCCTCCACCTAAGGGAGAGGAGGGCGTGCAGATGCAGGATGTGCGGCCTCGCTCCGATGTCTTCGCTGAGCCTCTCACCCCCCTTCCTCAAGGGGTCTGTCGACGCCAGCAGTTCGAGGACCGAGTCCCCGACCGGGCCGTCTGGGATGTCCTCGAATTGCTCAAGCACCCACTCGAAGGCATCCCTAAGGTGTGGCGAGGCGTGACTTCGGCGTTCTGCGAGCTGCCATATTGAACTGTCGCGAATCGCCTCGCGGCAGCGTGCGAGTTCTGCTTGGGTGATCTCGAGGTTGTGGTGAGCGAGTAGGGTCGATCGCTCCTCGGTACCCATTTCGCGAACCTGCTCGGGAGTGTGGCCGAACAGAGTCGCAGAGTGAATCGGCCACTCGGTCAGGCCCTCGAGCTTGAAGGTCCCCTGAGGGGACAGGATGCGGTCGTCGCGAGCGAAGATTGCATAGGCTGCGCTGTCGAACAGGTCGGCACCCAGGGCAATTGCCATCGGGAATAGCATCGGATGGCCGCATCCGAACAGGTGCACTGGGCGGTCGGAGGGAGTCGTGGATCTGACAGCGAGCAGAATCTCAAACAGTTCTCTGTACCTCTGCTTCTCCATCAACGGCACTATGCCTCCGACGGGATGTACGGCGAAGCCTCCGTACTCTCCGGAGGCCGAGCCCATGAGATTGCCGGCCCTAGCCCTGAGGTCCTCGTGCAGACCTCCTTGAACCGGTCCGTTGAGAAGCATTTCAGAGCCAGCCGATTCTAGGGATTGTTCGGCCCTCCGTGCAGTTTCATCGACGCATTCCTCGAGCTCCTCTCGACTCATGTCGGGGCGGCCGAAGACATCCAGCATGGTTCCGATATCGACGCCTATGTCACGTTGGAACTCGACTATCTCCGAAATCCCTACCTCTACATCGCCGTATACATAGGACTGGAAGGTACCTGAATCGGTGACCACCACTCCCGGAAAGTCAAGCATCGAGTGTATGCCGTCCGCCAGCGCTGTCTCCCTCAGGTCGTCGTGCTTCCAAATGACGTATGAGTTGGCGATTAGAGCGTCTACACCGTACCTCTCCCACATCTCGCGCGGCTCGATGGTCCTCAGGTTCGGGTTCACCACAGGGAGTAGAGCTGGTGTGTTCAGATGGCCGTGTGCTGTATGCAGTCGTCCTATCCGTGCGGCGCCATCTCGGGCTATGATCTCGAACAAGCCCAGGTCCTGTTCCCGGCATGGCTTGGGGTCGCCTCGCTCAGACACGGAACCGGTGCGAAGCACCGGGAGTATCAATCCTCTCCTACTCTACTGACGACCCTGAGGGTCGTCACGCCACCGCTTAACGAGATCTCCACATCGTCTCCGGTGTTGACCTCCATCGTGGGGTCGGAGATGAAACCGTGGGCATAGGGAACTCCCAGAAGAGAAGCCGCTGGCAAGGTCAGCGGGCAGACGTCGCGGTTGACTATCGCAATTGGACCTCTGCCAGAGTAGACAAGCCCCATCAGGACGAAGGGCGCGACGGTGGAACCGGAGCCCTTGGGGTAAATCAGCACAGTGCCCTCGATGATTTTCCCATCTAGGGGGTGGCCGGGCTCCTCGATGATGCCGGTATCGCGATTGACGTATCCGAGGTAGGTAATTGGGACGTCGGTAACCAACGCCTTTCCAGAGACGGTCCACTCGCTCTGGCTTGGTATCCCGCTCCCTTCGGAGGCATACCCGCCGCTACGCTGGGTCTTCGCGGTCGGCATCGGCATCGCTGCTTCGGAGCCCAGCACCGGGCGCTCGCCGGACACGAGTGTCGGGTCGAAGGCGTGGGCCACGCACTGCTCTATTGTGGCGACGCTGGTCGGCATCCGGTTGAGTCCGCTAGTCAGATAGTGCTCGGCCTTCAGAGAGTTGGTCAACAGGTGGTTGTATCGGGTGCGGTTGTACGGAGTGACCTCGGGACACGTGTCACGCAGCACTAGGGCCCCCGCCTCCTCCAGTACGTCGAGGGTGCCGTCAGCCGAAATCAGGTCGTGGTTGTGGCCGCTCATGAAGACCCAGAGGCGCTGGTCAGGGATGGCCTCACCCAGCTCCATCCTCGCTCTGACCGCTGCTGCAGTCGCGCGAGCCTCGCCGACGCTAGCCTGGGGGCATCCTATGACGACGAGGTCGACCTGTCCCTTAGGCGAGAGTTCGCGATAGCGCTCGGCGAGGTCTTCCTCAGTGAACCTCAACTCCCCTTGGCATCCCTCCGCCTCGGGCGCCTCGGCCGTGTGACCGTCGGCCCACAACATCGGGCATCCGTAGTTCGCGGCTGCTGCGGTGAGTGCCTTGCGCATCTCGAAGCTGGCCCACTCCGGGAGTCCGGTGATTCGCGGCATCGGGCCCCACGGCAGGTCCCATTCGGGCCTGACCTGCTTCCCTATCCAGTCCCCCAAGATGCTCCAGTCGGTGGCGTCCATCATCTCGCAATCCACACTCACTAGGATGTTCGGGACTCTGTTCTCGGCGAGATGTAGGCCCCATCTGGGAGCCCAGCCGGTGAGAGCGGTAGCCAAAGCGGACAGGCCCGACTCCCTGTTGGTAACGAGCGAGGTGTAGGAATTGGAGAAGCAGACTGCGTTGGACTCAGCCCAAGAACCGATGCCTTCGTCTGCCTCGATGCCTCGGTCGTAGGGAGTGCACGAGAGGATTGCGTCTATCCCGAGCTCAGAGTAGGCGTGGACGATCTCGAACTGCTGCTCGAGGAAGTCTGGATGGTCTATGCCCATCTCCTCCATCCTCTGGTAATCGCAACCAGCTGAGTTCAGAGTGGTCGGAATCATTACCTTTCCCTCCGGGTCGCCGGATAGGTCGCCTAGGAAGCGCCTGAGCCCATGCCCACCCGTAATCACGCTCACGCCGGACACATGGGCGTTCTCAACCTCAATGAACTCCTTTGCACCCGCAGTAGAGGCCAAGTCGACGACCAACCGAGCCGCCTTCTGCTTGGTCGGGCCCATCGAACCTGCGAGCATCGACTCGAGTTGCGGGGGTATTTCCACATCGGTTGGTCATAGCGTCGCTCCTTCAATGCGACGCCGAATCGGTCTGGGCTGGC
>JASMMD010000001.1:28007-30904 GCA_030748335.1 Candidatus Thalassarchaeum sp.
GGCCATGAGGAAGAGGAGCTTGGCAATCTGCTGATTGGAGGAGCCGTCTTAGCGGGCTTCCTAATGATGCTGATCCTAGAGGGATCTGGAATAGGACATGCGATCCACGAGGAGCATCATGACCACCACGACGAACACGGACACGAGCACGTGCACCACATGACAAAACCATGGCTACTCGTCCTAGGGCTGTCGCTGCATTCTGCGGCTGACGGACTGGCAATCGGATCTGCAGCGGCAGGCACATCCGAGGCGGTCACCGCCTTGGTCGCAATGGCGGTTCTGATCCACAAGGTGCCGGCGGCTTTCAGCCTAGGTGTATTCTCGATGCACGAGAGAGAGGACAGGAATGGTTCCATCAGGGATGTCGTGTTGTTCTCACTGGCTACACCAGTGATGATTATGATTTCATTCTACGCGTTGGAGGGCTTGGATGAGCATCTCATAGCACTGGCGATGCTATTCGCTGCAGGTACCTTCCTGTATGTGGCTACCGTCGACACCTTGCCCGATATTCACAATCCCGAGACCGGTCGTGAGGCGCTGAAGAATGTGCTCATCGGAGTGGTGGTGATGGTCCTGGTGCTGTACGGGGCTGATGCTTCTGGGCTAATCGAACACGGCCACTAGGCAACAGACAGCATATTATGAACGGAATCTCCGTAGTCGCACCATGGAGATAACTAGAGAGGTCGTCCGGGTTGCGACATTGGTTCTAGGTCCTCTCGTCCTAGGTTCTTACGCCTACGGGCTATCACACGTTGAGGATAGGATGGCGCTATGGGGTGGCATCCCGTCATCGTGGCAGACCTACATCGTCCCGTTCATGTTCGTAGCTGCCGCGGGATACCTGATGTTCTGGTGGATTGCCCTGTTCCAAATGGAAGTCTCCGTCCTAGATGCCCTCAGGTGGCCTTGGGGCGAGTCCGACGGGTCTGGAATGAACAGGCTCCTTCTGGCGTTTCTGCTCGTGCTGATTCCCTCTGCCCTATGGATTGAGAGCACGATATTCCACCTAGCCAACGACTATTCCTGGACGCCTATATTGGTGATTGGCATACTGTTCCTAGTATCGGTTGGGAACGTGATGATGGGGCTGCTGGCTTACGGGGCGTACCAAGACGGGGTAAGTGGATCCGGACTGATGATGCTGGGGGCTGCGATGCTGGCTGTGCAGTGCATCGTCAACGACCTAGTAATCTGGTCCATCAAGTTCCCTTGGTGATGTTCGACCTACTGAACACGGGAATGGGATTCATCTTGTGTGAATTGGCATTGTGCAGACCCTCGTAGATTGCCACTACTTCCTTCTGCCTGTCAGTCATGCTACCGCTAGAGGGATTGTCTGCCTCCTGCATGGCCCATTCCAGTTCTTCGTAGGTCGCGCCCATCTGGTCCTCATCGGTCCTGCCGTCATCCCAGAGCCCATCCGTCGGTGCAGCGTCCTGTATCTCCTTGACCACCCCCAATGCATCGGCTAGCGCATACACCTCGGACTTGTACAAATCAGCGAGGGGGGAGATGTCGACCCCGCCATCACCGTACTTGGTGAAGAAGCCCACTCCAAAGTCCTCAACCTTGTTGCCAGTCCCGACCACAATGCCATTGTTCGTGCCGGCTATGGCGTAAAGAGTCGTCATCCTCAGCCTAGCCCTCGAGTTGGCCGATGCCATGTCGGAAAGGCCGTGGTCGCGCAGCCCATCGACGAACTGGTCGTAAGTGCGTGAGAGGTCAATCGTGAGGCTATCGACGTTCTCCCAGTTCGACCTCAGCCACCCAATGTGCAGATTGGAAAGTCCGTACTGCGAGGCATCCTGGTGTATGGGCATGTTCAGAGCAATAGTGTCCAATCCAGTCTTTGCACACAAGGTGGAGGTCACGGCGGAGTCGATGCCGCCCGATACCCCCACCACCAGCGTCGTAATCCCATTGCCGTCAGCGTAGTCTCTAATCCAATCGGCTATCCCGTTGCCCAACTCGTGCCAATCTGCCATTTCGCTATCCTCCGTTCAGTGGCATGCGACTCCATACTTCTTGAGTCTCCAGTAGTTGTAGGGCCAAGGCGTTAGGAAGCCTGCGACAAGCATCGGGACGATGACCCACAAAGTCAGTTTGGCCCCCCCTGTCAACACGAGGTCGACGATGTTCATCGCCGCTTCCATCGAGAGCATGGAGATTAATGACATCCCGATTGCCACCCGGAATGCCTCGTTCAGTGCCATCTGGGCGGACAAGATGGCAGTCTCAAGAGCGATTGAAGTCATGATTCCATTGAACATCGCAAGCAGCATAATCGACATTGTAGACCAGCCAAGAGCATCAAGATAAGGAATAAATTGGAATGCAGCAATGGTTCCGAAGTCGCCGATGCTGCAACCAATCAAGCACCACTTCGTATTGTTCGCGGACTTCCTCCAGACTTCTCCATCCCCCCAGTTGAAGTCGGCACTGGCCCCGTCTGCGATGTAGCCCGCGCCGGTAATTGCCGCGAGCATTGCTTCGCGCCCCGTCCCCGAGTGCGAAACCACAGCCTGCCCGGTCTCGTGAGATACCTCAGCGCTCAGAACTCCATCCAGAGCCTCCAAGGAGTCTCTCACGCGGCCAGAGCAGCCCGTGCAGGTCATCCCACCGACTACGATAGTGGATGTCTCAGACACGTTCAAGGCGTCCCGGCGGTCACTAATAAGTCTGCTAAATGACGAATTCGCCCTATGGGCGACCGGGGCATCTTCAATACAGCGCCGCAGGTCGCCGGGCCGATGGGCGTACCCAAACCTGCCGGCGACCTCGACCCGGTCGCCCTAGAGAGTGCCTTGATGGAAACTTGGAGCAAAGAGGGGACTTTTGAGGCGACTATCGAGGCGCGCCGAGGCGGCGCCAGCCCATTCACGTTCCTC
>JASMMD010000001.1:31002-69307 GCA_030748335.1 Candidatus Thalassarchaeum sp.
GGAAACTTGGAGCAAAGAGGGGACTTTTGAGGCGACTATCGAGGCGCGCCGAGGCGGCGCCAGCCCATTCACGTTCCTCGAAGGTCCGCCAACGGCTAACGGACGACCTGGGATCCACCACGTCATCTCGAGGCTGTTCAAGGACATGGTATGCCGCTGGAAGACCATGGAGGGACACGTCGTAGAGCGCAAAGGAGGTTGGGACACCCATGGGCTCCCGGTCGAGATAGAGGTTCAGAAGAAACTCGACCTGATGTCGAACGAGGCGATTGAGGAGTACGGCATGGAGGCCTTCAACGAGAGATGCAAGGAGAGCGTTTGGACCTACGAGGAGGCTTGGCGCGAGATGACCGAGAGAATGGGGTTCTGGGTGAACATGGATGACCCGTACGTGACCCTGCACGATGAATACATTGAGTCGGCATGGTGGTCGCTCAAGCAGATGTTCGAGAAGGGGCTGCTGTTCCGCGGCCACAAGGTCCTACCCTACTGCCCACAGACCGGGACCAGCTACTCCACTCACGAAGTCTCGCTGGGTTACAAAGAGGTCTCCGAGCCAGCGGTTTACATCAAGTTCCGACTTGTGGACGATGATGCCTCCGTGCTCGCCTGGACGACCACGCCGTGGACTCTGCCGGGCAACGTCGGTCTTGCCGTCGGTCCTGATGTCACCTACTGTCGAATCCGAATCACCGAGCCGCCCTCCGGAACTTGGGAGGGGCGAGGTGGGGCCGAGGTGGGCGAGGAGATAATTCTGGCCAAGGACCTGCTAACCGACGTCCTGCGGCATCAGATCGAGGTCGTGGACGAGTTTCCCGGCTCGGCCTTGCTGGGCAGGGCCTACTATCCCCTGTTCCCAGACGCCGTGGACAGGGGTGACTCGAAAAGCGCCTGGACAATCGTCGAAGCGGACTTCGTCACCACCACAGACGGCACCGGGGTCGTCCACACCGCGGTGATGTACGGCGAGGAGGACTACAACCTCGGCATGCAGGTCGGCTTCCCAGCACAGCATACTGTGGGGATGGATGGTAGTTTCGTGGCCGGAACCCACTCCCTGCTGGACGGGCGCTACGTCAAAGACTGCGACTCGGACATCATCGACCATCTCTCGGATGAGGGGCTGCTGTACCGCGAGCACACCTACACCCACGACTACCCTCACTGCTGGCGCACGGACCACCCCTTGCTGTACTACGCCATGGACAGCTGGTTCGTCCGGATGACTGCGGTCCGCGACGAGATACTGCGGTACAACTCCGAGGTCGAGTGGGCACCGGAGTGGACCGGTACCAAGCGCATGGGAGAGTGGTTGTCGAACATCAAGGACTGGGCAATCAGTCGCGAGCGTTACTGGGGTACTCCCATACCGGTCTGGATATGCTCCGACTGCGGTCACGAGCACTGCGTCGGCAGTATCGACGAGATGACTTCGATGAAGACCGATGCGTCGCCCAACCCTTCGGAGCTTCACCGGCCCTATGTCGACGACGTTAGGCTGCACTGCCCGTCGGATGGCTGCTCGGGCGAGATGGTACGCGAGCCCTACGTTATGGACTGCTGGTTCGACTCCGGGTGCGCCTCGTTCGCCCAGTGGCACTACCCGTTCGAGAACGAGTCCGATTTCGCTGGCTCGTTCCCCGTGGACTACATCTGCGAGGCCGTGGACCAGACTCGCGGTTGGTTCTACTCCTTGCTCGCGGTCTCCACCGCGGTGTTCGACAGCACCTGCTACCGCCGCTGCCTCTCTCTAGGCCACATCCTCGACAAGGACGGCAAGAAGATGAGCAAGTCGAAGGGTAACGTGGTCGACCCCTGGGACCACTTCAACAAGGAGGGTTCGGACTCTATCCGTTGGTACATGACAACGCAGAGCGCGCCATGGTCGCCAACAAACTTCGACCCCAACGGAGTTCGGGAATCCTATGCCAAGATGTTTCTCACGCTATGGAACGTCTACCGTTTCCACGCTGACTACGCGGCCATGGACGGTTTCGATGCAAATGCCGAGGAGGGCTATGTCGCTGTGTCCGAGCGCAGCCCGCTCGATCGTTGGATTCTGTCCAAGGCCACCGCAATGGCCGACTCCTACCACCGGCACTTTGAGGACTGGGACTTTCACAAGGCCGGACGCGAGCTAGAAGAGTTCGTAGTCAACGATCTATCTAACTGGTATGTTCGCCGCTCGCGGCGCAGGCTCTGGGAGGAATCGGACAGTACCGACAAGAGGGGGTGTCAGCACACTCTGCACGAGGTCCTGATTCTGGTTTGCCAGCTTATGGCCCCAGTATCACCGTTCGTGCCCGATGTGATTCACCGCGCGCTTTCCGGCTCCTCGGTCCACCTCGCGGACTGGCCGGTCGGCTCCAGCCTCGTGGAACGATCCCTCCCGCCACGCGACTACGGACTGGAGCAACAGATGGCGCTGGTCAGGAATCTAGCTGAGGCAGGTCGTAGGATTCGAGTCGACGAGGGGCGACGGCAGAGGCTACCGTGCCGCAACGGCTGGATCATCGGCGGACCCGAGCTCGGAGATTTCTACGACATTCTGGCTGAGGAACTGAATGTCGAGAATCTGATGACAGAGGATGATCTAGACCGTTTCCAGAGGATCGTGCTAGAGCCCAACAGGAAAGCCCTAGGGGCGAAGTGCAGGTCCGACCTTCCAGCGGTGCTAGCGAAGCTGGACACCACGGATGCGGACTCCCTGTTGCTCGAGATTGAGGCTGGAATCGCCGCCCTAGCCGGCTACCAAATCACGATGGATGACATCGAAGTTCGTCGTACCGAGAGGGACGGATACTCTGCGGCCACGCTGGCAGACGAGGACTTCGGTGACGTCTCACTGGTACTCGACATGTCGGTAGACGGCGAGCTGCTGTCGCGCGGGCTCGCGCGTGACGTGATTAGGAGGATTCAGTCGAAGCGCAAGGAACTGGACCTCGCGGTCGAAGACAGTATCTCGCTGTCGGTCTGGATCGAAGGCGCGGAGTTGGCCGACGAGGACTGGGGTCATGTGCAGAGTGAGACGAGGGCGGGCAGCGCCGCCCTGAACGAGGGTGCGGTGCCGAGCGAGGCAGACTCGTTCGAGGTCGATGGTATCGCAGTAGCATTCAGGGTTGACGAGTAATCAAGCGACTGCCGGTCCGTACCTGACTGGAAGCAGCATCTCGACTCCGAACAGCGGGTCGGGATCGGTGGAATCGTGGTATGCGATGAAGGCGCCGCCGTCGGGTAGAATTCCCATGCTGGCGAAGTCGAACCTGATGTCGTTGCCAGCCCCGGAAGTCGAGTCTAGGTCGCCCTGCCCCAAGTAGGTCTTCATGTCGGGGATGAGGCTCTCGGAGTACTCTCTGACGTGCCATGCAACGTCCACGTCAGGCCCCTCGGCACTCTGATATCGCACGTTGAGCACGAACAGGTCGTGCTCGCCGTTGGCGTGGAACTCCCATTCCTCCAACTCGGTCGCGACGCCTGAGAGATTGTAGGTCTGGTTTTCCCAAGTCAGCCCGCCGTCCCATGACAGCATGTGCTGCAGCACGGTACCTCCCGCTGTGACGCAGTGCAGCGCAGTGGAAGAGTCGAATGAGCAGTACTGTGAAGGTAAACTGCTGCCGTTGGAGTTGGTCGCGGCCCACCAACTCAGCGACGTGTCCAAGTAGGCGTCGACGTCATTGTCGAAGTAGTCTGGGAAGTATAGTCCGCCCGAGGGTACTGGGAAGGCTCGCATCTCTTTGTGCGGCTTGGTGTAGTCCCACTCCACGCCGAGCGCGAGGAAGTCGAGATCCACTTCCATGACATCGAGGTTCGCATCACGGTCTGGGAAGTCAAAGTTCTGGTAGTTCAGCCCGTCAGTGCTAATCTGGCCCCCACGGTTGGCCACCTGGTGCCAGAAGTTGCTGATGACAATGCTCGCCCATGGTCCACTCCCGTAGATGCTGCTGATCGGGCCCGTCACCTCTACCTGCCACGACCGGTCGTAGAACGCCTCCGGAGGACGATTGTAGCACCAGCTCCAATCCTGGTCCTCGGCGTCGTAGAAGAAAGCGTAGAACTGATCTGCCCCGCTGGTGCTCGGG
The DNA here is from genome assembly GCA_030748335.1 of Candidatus Thalassarchaeum sp. Lineage (GTDB taxonomy): Archaea > Thermoplasmatota > Poseidoniia > Poseidoniales > Thalassarchaeaceae > Thalassarchaeum. The sequence goes on from JASMMD010000001.1 coordinate 35,082, forward strand.
TATGGGAACCAGCCCATGGCGATGAGGTCGCCGTTGGTCGCCTGCACTATGCTACCCTCGCCCAATCCCTCTTGGCCGGGGACTGTGGGCTTAGGAAGCAGGCATCCGAACTGGGAGAGTATGGTCGGCTGCCACTCCTGCCAGGTCCGACCCCTATCCTCGCTCCAAGTTGGGTACTCGCCTCCGAAGTTGAGGATCCATCCTTCCTTGGTAGCTGCGAGATAGTGCTCACAGCAGTTGCCACCATGCTCATTGCCGTAGACAGTCCACGAGGCGTTGCCCCAAGTGGCGTTCAAGAACGGATCGCCTACCGTGAAGTCACGCGGGTCCTCGTAGGAAGATGGGAGGTCGATGTAGTGGTAGCCTGAATCCCAAGGAACGGCTCCTTCTCCTTCCGACTCGCCACCTCCGAAGCAGCCAGCTAGGGACATGCTGGCCACCATCATCACGGCGAGTACCGTCCTTGACCTGCTGCGCCCGACCATGGCACACCCGCTATATGACCGTATTTCGCACTTCGCACGCGATGCGCCCTGCAACGCAGGGCGGTGAGGTTCAAAGCCTGAAGCGGGGCGTTGGCAGGCCATGCGCGCATCGGCCATCACCTCAATCCTGCTCATGCTGATGATGGGTCTGGGCCCCGCAATGGTCGCATCTGCGCAGACTGCACCGACAGATGCGATTTACATCAACGAAATCCTAGTCTCTCCCAATAACGAGCAGTACGACGGCACAGACTGGAACGGTGACGGTTCGATGGGGACCTACAACGACCAGTTCCTAGAACTGCACAATCCAACTTCCGATGCAATAGACATCGGTGGGTGGTGGCTCGATGATATCTCCGACGGTGGTTCGCCGGCATGCAGCATCGGCTGGGGCACCGTCCTTGAGGCGGGTGCATACATCGCCTTCTACAGATCCTGGACGGGAATAGAGTTCGACTTCTGGGATGGGGATACAATTCGCCTGCTCGATGGCTCTGGGACTGAGATGGACTCGGTCAGTTATGGGCCCGAGGATTCTGATTGGGATGTACCCTACGGGTACGACTCAAGTGGTAACTGGGCCAAGCTGTCCGACGGGAGCCCGACCCCGGGGGGCGCCAACGACCTAGCATGGGGGGGCGCCAACCACCTGCAGGGCAACTGCTACCCTCCGCAGGACCATGTTCACAATGGAGAGTACATCCTCGAAGGACGTGTGGTTACGATGGTCTCCGAGAGCGATATCATCGAAGATGGGAGAATACTGGTACGCGACGGCATAATCGAAGCAGTTTGGAGTGCCGAGGAAGGTGCGCCAGCAACTGCAGCAGGCGTCATTTCGATTCAAACCAGTGGCACCATTTACCCCGGATTCATTGACCCTCACAACCATGCAAAATACAACCTAATTCCACTCTGGGACCACGGTACAAACGGATGGGATAACAGATACCAATGGCAATCCTATTCTGGCTATGGTGATGCAAAGGACATTGGGTGCTCGCTATATGACTCGTCCGCGATGCGATTCGCCGAACTTCGTGCGGTCGCCGGGGGCAACACCGCGCTGCAGGGTAGCAGCACATCCTCTACGGACACCTTCGAGACAATGCTCGCGCGCAACATTGAACTCTACAACTTCGGGAAGGACTACATCCACACCAAGGTCACCGAACTGGAGTCTGATTACTCGGGTCAGCACATCAAAGACGGTAACTCCTCGGGAGAACTCGATGCTTGGTTCCTACACCTCGCCGAGGGCATCGATGAGTCGAGTCGCGCCGAGTTCGACATCCTCGTAGAGAACGATCTCCTAGTGGGGGAGGTGGTCATCATTCACGGAACGGCACTCACTCAGAACGAGCTCTCTGCCCTAGGCGATGTAGGGGGTAGTCTGGCTTGGTCTCCTACCTCGAACCTGCTGCTGTACGGTGACACTACCGACATCGCTACGGCCAAGGCCGAGGGAGTGAACATCATGATTGGCCCCGACTGGGCGCCATCTGGTTCCAAGAGCTCAATGCACGAGTTGAAGACGGCTGACTGGTGGGACGAGAACATCCTCGGTGATGTGTTCACCGATTACGAATTGGTCCAGACCATTACCACCAACATCGTTGATGCAATTGGTTGGTCCGAGTATACGGGCCGCATCCAGGAGGGCCTGGCCGCAGACCTAGTCGTGCTCGACACCTTCCGATCTGATCCATACCGCAACGTCGTCGACGCAATCGATCCTGACGTTCGCCTAGTCGTCGTGGGCGGGCTGGCGGTCTACGGCGATGTCGACATCATGCAGGCGATGGACGACGAAGTGGAGATTATCCAAGGAGTGGGCTTCACCAAAGCCACCGATATCACCTACGACGGCGTTCCGGAAGCGCAGCAGACCTACGCCGAAATGCTCACTGCGCTTCAAGAATGCAACCAAGGCGCTGGAGTACCAATCGAATACCTGTTCACGCTCGGCGACGAGCGCTACTTCGACGTCCTGAACAATTCCCTGACCTTCCAGAGTGGTCGAACCATCGACCTATGGGGTGATTACTACGATATCGAGCTGAACGAGGACGGGCATCGTGTCGATGGGACCGTCGCAGGAGCCGGTCCGATAGACACCACCCCTCCCAGCAACGGCGGCTCCGAAGATACCGAGTCCGCTTGCAGCGACGGTGTCGACAACGATGGCGACCCGTACGTCGACTGCGATGACTACGACTGCAGCGAGACCACGGTGTGTGGAGGAGGGGGAAATCAGACCGAGGTCCCGGAGCCCGAGCTACCCGTACTGTGGCCAACCTACGGGCCACGGGGAGGAGTCATTCCTCACCTTACGACAATTGAGGAGGGGATACACCTCGAGGAGTGCGGGTCAAGCGAGGCAGTCCTCTCAGAGGCCAATGTCCCAACCATCCCTGCCAGCAAGATCCTGCTGTGCGGCGCCATCATGGTGGTGATGCAGGCTACCGACGAATGCATAGAGACTGGAGGCTCGTTCTGCAACCTCGAGGTTGCTGATGCGGTGGCAGTTCCCGCTCACCTGTGCACGGATGCGGGCAGCTACCCCGACGAAGTGACCTGTCGGGCTGCATGGTCATTCATCGATACCGAGGAGGAAGAGGAGGAGCCAGAACCTGAGCCGGAGCCTGAGAGTGAAGGTTGGATGGATGGACCACTGTACTGGGTCGCAATCTTAGTTGCCCTGATAGTTATCGTAGGCTCGTTGGGCGTGGTCAACTCAAACCTACGTGCACGCGCAGACAGAGAGCCATCCGTGCTGGTCTCTGAAGAGGAGTGATTAGGTCAATCGCCAGGTCGGACCATCTGGCCCGTCCTCGACCACGACTCCCATAGATGCGAGTTCGTCACGAATCTCATCCGCACGAATCCAGTCCTTGGAATCTCTCGCGCTCTCACGCTCGGCCAGAAGTGCCTCGACCCTGTCTGCCACCTCTGCCTTGGCGGAATCAGCCCGGGCCACCCCCGCCAAGACGTCCTCGGAGGGAGGAAGTAGACCGAGGACGTCCCCGGCGTGCCTCTCCAACCAAGCCGCCACATCCGATCCGGTAGCCGACGAAACGACTGCTTGGACCTCTATCATAGCGGCTCTGGTGTTGAAGTCGTCGTCCATCGCAGTAGCGAAGTGCTCGGTGGCTCGAGAGAGATCCGCGCCCGAATCGGAATCTGAGCTGAGCGAATTTTCGTATGCCGTCACGAGCCTGTTGAAGTGAGTGGTGGCGTCCTCTAGGAACTCCGGAGTCAGGTCGATGGGGTTGCGGTATGGCACGCTCAGCAGTGCATAGCGAAGCGCGAGGGGAGCGTGGTGCTCGAAGGCATCCCGTATGTTCCAGAAGTTCCCTAGGCTCTTGCTCATCTTCTCGCCATCCACATTGACGAAGCCGTTGTGCATCCAGAACCCGACCACCGGCTCGCTCCCAGTGCAGCACTCGGACTGGAAGATCTCGGCCTCGTGATGGGGGAACCTCAGATCGTGACCGCCGCCATGGATGTCGAACTGCTCGCCGAAGTGATTGAGGGACATCGCCGAGCACTCGATGTGCCATCCCGGCCTACCCTCGCCCCACGGGCTCTCCCACGAGGGTTCGCCCGGCTTGGCCAACTTCCAGAGCGCGAAGTCACGATGGTCCCGTTTGCCCGAGCCTGTGTCTGCTACTCGCCCGCCAGCACCGGCCCTGACCATCCCCAGAGTCTGACCGGTCAACTGCCCGAACTTCTCCGGGGCTGTGTCGATCTCAAAGTAGACCCCGTCATCGCCGGCGTAGGCGTGGCCCTTGCCCTCTAAGGTAGAAATCATGTCAATTATTTCGGGAATCGCCTCGGTGACTCTAGGATAGTGATCTGCCCTCAGGATATTCATCGCGTCCATCACCTCCAGGTAATCGTCGATATTCCTGTTGGCTACCACCGAGTAATCGACTCCTTCGGAGTCGGAGATTTCTAGAATCTTATCATCGATGTCGGTGAAGTTCTGTACGTAGTCGACATCGTAACCGCTAACCTCCAGCCAGCGGTGCACCACGTCAAAGGCTAGGTAGCAGCGAGCATGTCCCAGATGGCTTGGCGAGTACGGTGTTATGCCGCAAACGTACATGCTGACTTTACCGTCCTCCAAGGTCGACAGTTCGCGCTTCCCGCGCGAGCGCGTGTCGTACACTCTGAGTGACATTCGGTCCGGGCTGCGCGGCTTATCGGTCATCAACCCCGCGCCGCTTCCACTAGCGCTGAGTACAGAACGTCATGCCTCGCCCTCTCGGGGTGCCACTGCACGCCGAGGCAGAAACTTCGGTCTGGGCGCTCAACGGCCTCTATTAGTCCGTCATGCTCGGCTATCGCCGTTACCTCCAGACCTCCTGCATCGGCAACGCCCTGGTGATGCGTGGAGTTAACGGTAATCGAGGGTCCCATCAGACTCGCCAGCAGTGATCCGTCGCTGACGGTAACCTCGTGCTCTGTCTCGACACCGTCGAAGCCCCCGTGGCCCTCGTGTCCCGGGGTCGTGTCTAGGTGCTGATGCAGACGCCCGCCGTGCATCACGCTGAGCAGTTGCATCCCCCTGCAGACCCCGAGGAAGGGCATATCCCTAGACAGCGCCTCACGGATTAGCGCCATTTCGGTGTTATCCTGATCAGGGTAGAACTCCACGGTCATGGAACCCGGCTCTTCCCCGTAGTTATCGGGACAGAGATCGGGCCCGCCTGAGACGACCAGTCCATCTATGCTGTCAAGGATCTTGGTCATATCGCCGGCTGGTGGGATGATGAGAGGAGTGCCTCCGACCCTGTCGATGGATGAGACGTAGGCCGAAGGCAGTATGGCTGCATGCCTATGCCAGTTGCCGTAGACCGTGTCACGCATAAAGCAGGTGACTCCGATGACCGGGCGCATTCAACCACCTATGCTTCCCTGAGCCTTCTGGCATGTCTGAAAGACATGATTCCGGCAACCATGAAGTTGGCGCCCACCACTAATAGAAGGGCGTGTGAGGCTATCGCCAGGCCAGACATCTCATCCAATCCAGTAATCACGCGGGCGCCTCCTAGGACCATCGCGAGGGCGACGACCATCGCCGCGTGCATGTAGTGGTGCAGGTTGGCCTCATTCCTGCCAGCTAGGATGCCGAGCACCAAGAGTGGCGCGCCGAGGAAGGCCGGAATCATCGCAGTAATCGAGGGAGGGTCGGCACTCTGCAGGAAGTAGGCTGCGACACCCCACAACACCAGCAAGCCGCCATCCACCAGAGCCAACTTTGGCACTGACAATCCTAGGTAGGTGAAGTCGTCGCTCATGCGACCACGTCGCTGGACTCGCTTTTTACCGTGCTGCTAGGCAGGTCCTTCAACGGCTTGGCGTACACTTCCTGGATCTCCTTATCTCTGGCCACTATCTGTTCCCACAGTAACTCGGCTACGTCCATAACTTCCATCTCGGCCCCAACCGCGTCCAGCCCGTCATTGACCATTACGGAACAGAACGGACATCCCACCGCCACGGTGTCGCAACCGGTCTCCGAGAGTTCCTTCGCGCGAATTACGTTGACTCGCTTGTCGGCGTCCTCCTCCATCCACATCTGGGCCCCTCCAGCACCGCAGCAGAACGAGTCCTGACCGTGCTTCTCGGTCTCCACATCCACTCCTCCTATGACGTTCCTAGGCTCGTCTATCACACCCCCTATGCGTCCTAAATAGCAGGGGTCGTGGAAGGTCACACTACGGCCGTTGCCCTCTACCATCGGCAGCTTGCCCTCATCCTGCAGCTTGGCTAGGATCTCGGTGTGATGAAACACCTCGAGTCGGTCGCCGCCGTAATCCCCGTACTCCTTGCCCAGCGTGTGGAAGCAATGGGGGCACGATGCGATGATGCGCTTGACCCCCAGCTCCTGAAACGTCATCATGTTGGTCTCCGCCAACATCTGGAACAGGTACTCATTGCCCGCCCTGCGGGCCGGGTCTCCAGAGCAGCCCTCCTGCATCCCCAGTATGCCGACATCGAGCCCAGCCTCCTTGAGCAGGGCTATCGTCGAGCGCGCGACCTTTTGGTTGCGCTCATCGAAACTGGCGGCGCAGCCTACGAAGTAGATGTACTCAGCCGGCTCGCCGACCTTGACATCGAGGTCGGCGGCCCAGTCGGCGCGCTCGTGGGCGCCAAAGCCGTACGGATTGGATGCGGACTCGATATTGCCCATGGCGGTGTTGAGTACGTCGGGGTACTCCATCGTCTCCATCATAGCGTTGCGGCGCAGGTCCGTGAGTTTCGGGACATGCTCGATGTACAGAGGGCATATGTCGACGCAGGCGTTGCAAGTGGTGCAGGCCCAGACCGCCTCCTCGGTTATTCGCTGCATCATCGTCTCCTCCGGCTGCTCACCCGCGAGGAGTAGTGGGGCGTGCTCGTTGGCGTAGTTGCGGACGTCGTGTATCACCTCCATAGGATTGAGGCCTTTGCCGCTGGCATAGGCGGGGCAGACGTCCTGGCAGCGGGCGCAAGAAGTGCATGACCATCCGTCGATTAGCTGCCTCCAAGTGTACTGCGTGTAGGTGCTGACTCCGAACGATTCGATGTCGAGGTCCTCCAGTGGCACTGCCTTGCCGTGGTCGCCGACCGCCAGCGGTCGCATCTTACCGGGTGGATCGACGTCGTGGAAGAAGACGTTCGGGACCGCCATCACTAGATGCATGTGCTTGGAGAGCGGAATCAGCACGAAGAACACGCAGATGGAGAGCATGTGGGCCCAATAGGACGTCACAGTGAAAGAGTCCGAGACTCCGTACTGAGAGACGGCATGTCCTATCGGCTCCCAGAGCCTACTGGGATTCTCCTTCGACTCGATGACGAACGACGTGGTGGTTATCGTCAGAATCAGCAGCAATATGACATTGCCCTCAATCTGCTCGAGACGTGACTTCCCCTTGAGTTTCTCAGGAGTGAAGGCCAGACGGCGGACCAGGGCTGCGATGCAACCAATCAAGGCCATGATGTAGCCAAGCTCGACCATCCCATTCCACGGCCCATGCAGAAGGTCTGGGAGGATCCTGTCTGAGAAGAAGTTGGCAGTGGCCAGGTCCAGCATGTCCGATGCGAGCATCAGGAAGCCCCAGAAAATCAGCACGTGCATCGTCCCCGCCACGCGGTCTCGCAGCACCCTCTTCTGGCCCAGCCAGCCGATGGTGAACTCGGTGATTCGTGTGGACCAGGAGTCAAAGCGGTCGTCCTTGGAGCCGAGCATCACGAGCCTAGTCGCCTTCTGGACCTGATAAACGAAGAATCCAATCGACAGGCCGCCCATGATTAGCAGGATGTGCCAGCCATCAAAGGAACCGTATGACTGCAGGAGTGGATGCTCCATGGGTTCACCTGTCAGGCTACGCCTGACAATCCCTCGGGGAGGGAGTACGTCCTTGAAACAACCGCCTGCCGAGGCCAACACTCATGGCCCATTGACCCGGCCTAGAGGCATGGCGAGGGCTTTCGCGCCGGGGAAGTGCATCCTGTTCGGGGAGCATGCCGTGGTCTACGGTCACCCTGCTGTGGCAGTTGCCATCGACAGCGGTGTCGAGGTCACCATCGAGGAGTCTGACAGATGGACTCTTGAGGGGATTCCATTCGACTCGGCTAGACATCCGCACATCTCGCACATCCTCGACGAGGTTTTCCAGTATGATGGTCCTTCACTAAGGATGGAGGTCAGCAGCGATCTGTTCTCGGCAGCCGGGCTCGGCTCCTCTGCAGCCCTATCTAACGCCATGGGTGCGGCACTACACTCCCACACCAAGCCGGACGAGCCCATAGATCGGGTCGAACTGGCTCGCATGGGTCACTCGGCGGAGGCCAAAGCGCAACAGGGACGAGCCAGCCCTACTGACACTGCTACCAGCGCTCTGGGTGGCTGCGTTGTGGTCTCTGGAGAACAGGTTGAGGGGACTCGTCACATCTTCGATGCGAGCCTAGCCACCCCTGAGGGAGACAGGAGTTGGTCGATCAACGTAGTGGATCTTCCTTCGGACATGGAGGAGGCGTGGTTGGTAATCGGTTTCACGGGAGAGGTTTCTCCCACTGGCAAGATGGTCGCGAGCGTGGCTCGGCTGCTCAAGGATGAGCCGGGGCTGGAGGTAGAGATGGATGCGATCGCGACTATCACCCGGGCTGGGCTGACCGCGCTGTCGGTGGGCAATCTCGATGCGGTTGGCATGGCCATGGACGCATGTCACGAGAAGCTCCGGCTCCTTGGCGTCAGCAGCCCTTCGCTTGAGGCGCTGGTGGAAGTCGCAAGGCCGCACGCACTGGGCGCCAAGTTGACCGGTGCTGGAGGAGGGGGCTGCATGGTCGCCCTGACCAAGGAGCCACAGAGAGTCGCTGAGGCAATCGAGGTAGCCGGCGGGAGGTCACTGATCTCCGGATTGGGGGCGCCCGGCGTCCATTTGTTGTGAAAATTCGCGAAAATGGGCCATTGAACTGGATCGAGTTGTACTTTAGATACAACTATCATTTATAAGCAGCATATAACTGCGCGGCCCATGCTTAGTGATGAAGAGAGACTGACAGTAGTGAACGTCGTAGCCTCCACCAGAGTGGCGGAGGAGCTCGACCTTCCAGACATAGCCATCCAACTGAACTGCGAGTACGAGCCCGAGCAATTCCCGGGTGTCGTGTACAGGGTCGTTGACCCGAAGTTGGCCATACTGATGTTCCGCTCCGGTCGCGCCGTCTGCACCGGCGGCAAGAACCAGAACAACATCGAGGTTGGAATCGAGATGATGACACGCGACCTGCAGGCCGCGGGAATCGAGACCTGGCCTCTCGATAAAGTCGAGATTGAGGTCCAGAATATGGTCGCCACCTACTCCCTATTCTATCCCGAGGACTACGACGGTAAGGCTCGAATGGACGACAACAACACCCGTGTAATCGACACTTCTGATGGGATTCGAGCAGCCACCGATGAGGAGGTTGCCGACGAGGACCCGCGCATCCGAGGGATCCGTGAGGGTGAGCCACTGGCTGCACTACCACGCAAGTTGAATCTGAACAACCTAACCTTCCACCTGCCTTTCGACAAGGTCGAGTACGAGCCCGAGCAGTTTCCTGGCCTGATATACAGGCTCGACTACCCTCGTGTCGTCTGCCTGATTTTCGGCAGTGGCAAGATGGTCATCACGGGAGCCCGCGCCAAGGACGAGATCCTAGAGGCGGTCCAGTTCATCCAGGATGAGTTGGCGGACCTCCTGTAGGAATGAAGTCCACAGGGGTGAGATTGATGCGTTCCTCGCCGTTCCGGCGAGGCATGCGCTCACGCGCGAGGCTATCTTTCGGACTCGCCTTTCTGATGATGATATCGGCTCAGTCCGGCGTTTTCATGGATTTTGAAAGTCCTTCTGAGGAACTCTCTGACTTGCGAATAATGGAGTCTACAGCTAGATCGGTGAATCTAGTGGATGTGCCGGCATGGAAAATTAACGATGTTTGGAGTTATGACGGCTACCTGGATGTAGGGGCATTTGTTGCCAGTTCGGGAGTTAGTTCAAATGTTCAGTATCTTGAAGGGACTCTGACACAGACAGTATCAGACATTGAGTGGTGTGATGTGGATAACGATGGTGAGATAGATTGGGATCTTGACCTGATGTGTTACAAAGTTGAGGGGGATGCCTACTATGAAGCTGAAGACGTAAACCTAGACGGTCAAGATGGTGACTTGATTGTACACATGGATACAGAAGAATGGATTAGTGTTTCAGATTTGTCTGTGTTTCGTGAAGTGGCTACTTTCAATATTGATTTTGAAGTTACAATCTGGTGGTGGACCGTCACTGAGGACATAGCGGACTTGACTGTCACAAACGACTACCATCCAACATTGGAGGGCTATGACTTCCCACTCAGCGTGGGCGAGGTTTGGGAAACTGACTACACCGTAGAGACGGACTATAGCGGCACGAGCGACTACGTCACAATCCCCTCTGACAGCAGCAGCAGCAATACCACAAGTTGGGAGATTGTTAGCCAAGGATACTCGGGGACATTTTACAACGGGTGCGCGCAATCTTACAACATAACGAACTATGACGACAATGGGGATGAAATCGGATACAAGTGGTACTGTCCAGCAATCAGGGGAGATATTCGAACCTCGTATTCGGTCGCAGGCCTTGGGATCCAAGCCGAGCACGAGTTGAGTACGTACCAAGCGGCGGGCAGGGGGAAGCAAGTCACCGTCGAAATTGGGTATCCGCTCTCCCCTCTGGACTTCGAGATGTCGGCTTGGATTAATGTCACCAGTCAGAGTCAGCCAGTCTCTGACGAATATGTCAGGTTCCGATACGAGATTGGAGCGTATGACGCGTGGGCAAACGGAGGCAATGGTATTGCATTCCAACACAACCTAACTACGGAATCAAATGGTTCTGCTTTCCTTACATTCAACACTGGTCACCTTCCTGACGGCACCGCATCTCAGGGGGAATTGGGGAGCCATGGAATCATTGTATGGGCTAGTGGATCAAGTCCTGCAAACACGCTTTTAGGAACCACCACCGTAACAATTGACCCTGAAGTTCACGCAATCGACCTTGTCTCCCGCGCCGAGGGTGTCACCGTAGAAAGGACCAGGGGCAACAGGACAGTCACACTGGACAATAACATAGGCTTCAATGCGATACCTGATGACCAACTGACTTTCAGTGTGCCAGTCCTCAACAGAGGGCTCTTGAATTCCCCTGCAACCACCTTGCTAGTAGAGGCGCCTGACGGCTCGACATCATCGACAGAGATTCCGAGCCTATCTAGCCTCGAAGAGATGAGGGTGGATGTCGTTTGGGTCGTTCCCGAGGGTCAGCAATCGGGCGATATCAGCCTGACATTCACCGTCGACCCCAACGAGGAAATAGCCGCAGACGGGAATCGGTCGAACAACGAAGGTTCGTTCGCACTGTTCATCGGCAGGCTACCCGTCGCATCACTCTCGATTGTCTCGGAATCTCTGACGATGTCAGAGGTGAGTTTCAACGGCCTGTCATCTTATGATTTGGATGGGGGCTCCTTTGGATGCGAGTTCACGGTCGAGAAACTCGACGGCGAGAGTTGGACCTCCTCAGAGGAAGACTGCGTCCAAGAGTACACCTGGGATGACGACGGGGTCTTCCTAGTATCACTGACCATCACCGACGACGAGAGCGATCAGGACCATGCCGAAGCATACATCACTATACTCAACAGACCACCAGAGGTCGAAATCGCCGTGGACCAATCGTCTGTTCCGGTCCTATCGCCGGTCACCTTCGACGTCGAGGAAAGCGGAGACTTGGACACTCTGAACGAAGAGGCGCCCGTGGAGATCCAGTGGCACCTTCCATGCGACGAGGGGCAGGTGGGAGTGAGATGCACTGTCACTCCCGAGTCCGAGGGCCCGTTCACTATGGGGGTGACTGTGATGGATGACGATGGTGTCACCACCGAGGACACGTTGACCATCGAGGTCACCAACATCGCCCCCACCAATCCGCGGGCGGAGGTCTGGTTGGGGCAGAATCGGCTCGTCCCGCAGATGCTCGGGGAGAACGCTAGGTACACCGTCAACGAGGGCGACGTATTGATTCTTAGAGGATGGGCGGATGATTCCGCGAACGACCTCAGCGGGTTGCAGCACCACTGGTCCCCAGACGCGGAGCTCCAACCTGAGCTGATAGTCAGCAGCACCGGCCACCAGAGTGAAATCGGTCACACGTACGACCTCTCCGGCCAGCATCTCGCGACCCTGCAGGTCGTCGATGACGATGGGGCCAGCACTGAGACGCTGATTATACAGTTCCTAGTCAACAACATAGCACCATCGATATCGCCCGTGGCACCGCTCCTCCCCGTTATCGAGGACGAGTTGGTGCAGCTCTCGATAGAGGTGAGTGACACCCTAGGTGATCTGCCCAACCTGATCACGTGCTACGACCTCGATCCCTACGCCAACTCCGACTCAGAGGGCAACGCCACCGATGACTGCGACCTTGAATCACAGCACCTCGCCCACTCATGGTCGGACGCGACCACCGCGCCGGACTACATCGTCTTCCACGTCACGGACGATGATGGCGAGAGCGCGAGCATAGCCATCTCGATAGATGTCAGGAACGTCGATCCCGATCCTAGGGCCTCTACCAGCGACTACAACCCGACCGTGGGGGACGTCATCGTGCTGTCTGCCAATGGGACAACGGATTCTCAGTTCGACATGGAAAACATGCTCTACGTCTGGGATTTAGACATAGGCAAGGACAGCAACGGTGATGGTGATCCCACCAACGATATCGACAGGACAGGTCCTTGGATAGAGGTCAGCTTCTCCAGCGAAGGCACACGAACAGTCAAGATGACGGCCTTAGATGAGGGAGAGGGGGCTTCGATGACACTGGTCATCGAGGTCAAGAAGGAGCCATTCAGCTTCGGCGGGATGATGGCTGACTACGGCTTATACGTCGTTCTACTCGGACTGATAGTGATTCTCGTCACCGTTCTGGTTCAGAGGATGCGTCCGCCCGAAGTTATCGTCGAGGCTTCAGTGGTGGAGAATGTAAGTCGACGCAGGGGTAGGAAAATCTCGATGGACGATGCGTTCGACGATCCTGAATACGACCCTTTCGACTCCGACAAGAAGAAGCGGGGGCCTAAGAGGCGAGCTGATGGACCGGATGCAGAGCGCGCCTCACCGGAGCCAGAGAGGATGGATGGTGAACTCGCGGGCGTATTCGAGGAGCTGACTGGGGAGGCGCCACATGAGGAAGCCGTGACGGAGGAATCTACGGGGACCGTCGCAGCGTCCGTAGATGAGGCTCTGGACAACGAGGACATCGAAGCCCTCTTTGATGATTAGACTCGCCGCAGGCCGTGGTCAACCTCTACAGGCTCCTAGGGCTGCCCGACCCGTCCAAGGTGAACCAGCGTGCCTCGAAGCCCAAGAAGGTGTCAGTAGACCCCGGTCCGCAGGCCGATGACAAATTCCACGACCTTGGCGAGGACGTCTGGTCAGAGAGGACTAACAGAATCACCCCCCGGCCAAGTCGGAGGGTTGTCTACTTGAGGCCAGATGACCTGCATCGGCTGCCCCTGCAAGGGATGGAGCAGGACCTGATGGAAGGCGACATGGTACTGGTCGACCTCGGATCGCTCACCCACATGCCGAGTCAGCAAGACGTCTGCAAGAGGAGGGTGCAGGAGATGGGCGAAAGGATTGGTTACCCTGTGTTCTCGCTGAATGAGTCGGACACTCTTCTGATGGTCGCGGGAGCCATGACAAGAGTGGATACGGTTAGGCACAAGCTCGGCATGGCAATCTGGGGTCAACTGCCCGAATCCGAGGTCTGAGACTCGTCCTCGAGCCAGGTGTCTAGGTCACCCGATGCCACCTCCTTTGCAGCATACTCGGTGAAATCCCGGTAGGCCTGCCACTTAGCTAGAGTCTCCTCGTCCTCGCCGCGCTTCCTCTTACGCTCGATCGATGCGTCACAGTAGGTGATGCAGCGACGCAGGAACATCTCCACCAGCCTGCGGCGCTCTTCAACGTCCATCAGTTCACCCCTAGGTCCGAGAGTAGTTCATCGACGTGTCCCTTCGGGCTTACCTTGTATCGGACCCATCTCAGATTCCCGTCCGAATCGATGACGAAGGTCGAGCGCAGTGTCCCCATGTACGTCTTGCCATACATGTTCTTCTCCCTCCACGTGCTGTATGCCTCGTGCAAAGACGAGTCCTCATCGACTACTAGGTCAAACGGCAGGGAGTTCTTGTGGATGAACTTCTGATGGCTCTCGGCTGAGTCCGTCGAGACTCCTATCACTCTCCACCCTGAGTCCCTGAATCGGCCGAAGCTGTCTCGGAAGTCACAAGCCTGTACCGTGCATCCCGATGTGTTGTCACGCGGGTAGAAATAGAGTATCACTCCATCTCCTTTGGACAAGATTTCTGACAGTCTGATTGTGCTGCCATCCGTTATCTCGGCTTCGAAGTCGGGGGCCTTTTCGCCAACTGCCAGCTCACTCATGCCAGTGCGTAGCAGGGCCCGCTCATCAAGACTCGGCTGCCCATGAGCAAATTGGGCATTGACTCATATCATGACGCAGGGCTGGGCAGTGCTCCCTGCCGAAGTAGATAATCTGCAGGTGCCTGCGTATCCAAGTGTCCTCAGGAAAGGCACTCTTGAGGTCTCGTTCGGTCTTGGTGACTCTGCTTCCATCGGAGAGACCCCAACGGGCTGCCAGTCTGTGGATGTGCGTGTCGACTGGGAATGCAGGAATTCCGAATGCCTGCGCCATCACGACTCCAGCGGTCTTGTGACCGACTCCAGCCAGCGACTCGAGGAAGTCCCAATCCGGCCTCACACCTCCCCCGTCCTCGATGATTTGCTCTGCCATCCTCCTGAGGTTTCTCGCCTTGGTCGGTGCAAGGCCTATCTCGCGGATGATGGAGTGTATACGGTCGACATTCAGCGCGGCCATGCGCTCAGGGGTGTCGGCGGCATCAAAAAGCACCGGGGTCACCTCGTTGACCTTCTTGTCAGTGGTCTGTGCCGACAGCATGACAGCGACCAGCAGGGTGTATGGGTCCCTGTGTTCGAGGGGAATCGGTTGCTCAGGGTATATCTCATCCAAGATGCGTCCGATTTCGCGCGCCTTCTGAGCCCGACGCATGCTAGTCCTCCCGATCCTCCCTCAACCCGAGTATGAAGGCGCCGAGGATGCACAATCCGGGAACTCCGTAGCAGGGGCCGTACATCCAAGCCTCCCACTCAGTGGACTCGGAGGACCCGCCGAGCAGCAAATAGGCGAACAGAGCCAATAGAACTGCTGGAAAGACTGCGATGGCGGCGAAGACCGTGGCTCGCATCAGCCTCATGTCACGCCCTCGTGTCGCTGTATGATAAGTTTCGTCAAAGTCCGAGTAGGCTCTCCATCTCTGCCCCGCTGCGAGTGTTAAGGACGTCCGCGGGACTGAGCCAGCCCTTGCGTGCCACCTGTACGCCGAACCAGAAGTCACGCAGGCCCTCGGTGTCGTGGGCATCCGGATTGATACACACCGGGACTCCCAACTCCTTGGCGTACTTGCACAGGCGCCAATCGAGATCGAGCCTGTATGGTGATGCGTTGATTTCGACTGCCTTCAGCTCGCCCTCTGCGTTCAGTTCGCCCATCCTGCGCAGCACCGCATGCATGTCGACGGGAAATCCCTCTCTGCCCTGCAGTATACGTCCCGTGGGGTGTCCGAGGACTGTCAAGGTGGGGTCCTCAACCGCAGTGATTAGGGCCTCGGTGTTGGCAATCTCGTCGCGCGCCCTCCAGCTTCCCAGAGCATGCACGCTACCGACCACATGAGAGAGTGAGTTTCTCACCTCTTCGGGGTAATCGAGGCTGCCGTCGACCAGTATGTCGCACTCGCTTCCGTGCAGCAGGCGGAAGTCTGTCCCCGCGTCTCGCCACCCCTCGTTAAGGGCCCTAATCGACTCCGCTTGGCCGGCCACGTCTGACGCAGACACGCCAATCTGTCTGCCTCCAATATTCAGGATCTCAGAGTGGTCAGCTATCCCGAGGAACTCCCAGCCCAGATTCATCGCTGCAGCGGCCATTTCCTCGAGTGTCGCGGTACCGTCCGAGGCGACTGTGTGATTGTGTAGTGTCCCCTTGATGTCAGACGGCTCGATGAGGATAGGGAGGCCTGAGCCGGAATCCGACGCGGCCTCAATCTCACCCATGTCCTCGCGCATCTCAGGCGGTATCCAAGACATTCCGAGATGCCTGTAGATGTCGGCCTCATCGGAGCATTCCAAAGTGTGCTTGGCGGCCTCCAAGCCTATGGCGCCGCCAGCAGCCCCCTCTGGGATAAGGCCGAACTCGTTGAGTCTGAGGTCGCGATCTATGGCGGCTTGGCGCATCCTGATGTTATGCTCCTTGGAGCCGGTGAAGTAGGCAAGAGTGAACGGGAAAGTCTCAGGAGAGACTATCCTCACCTGCGCGTCTATAGTGGCGTCGCTGCTGCGCTCCTTCAGCGTCTCAGCCAACTGCACGTCGATACTGCTACTGCCGGGCGAACCCCCTAACATGTCGGCCTCAAGTATCAGGCTCACCTTCGACTCGCCGTGTCCCTTCACCTCTGCGATACCTGGGAAGGCGAGTATGGCCTCGATAATCGAATCGTGGTCGTCGGGCTGCGCCCCGACCACTATGTCTAGGTCGCCAATGGTCTCCCTGCGCCTGCGGGCGCTTCCAGCGAGCTCGGCCCGGACTACTCCCTCTATCTCAGAAACCCTGTCTTCGAGAGCTTGGCCGTAGAGCAGGCCGACGTCCATCCTGCTGCGCCCCTGATATCGGCGCAGCAGATCGATCCCTTCGAGGTACTTCTGCTGGCTCTTCTGCCCGAACCCGGACAGCGGCGCGATGTGTCCCATCTCGCACGCCGCTTTCAGCGACTCTATCGAGTCGACGCCGAGCTCCTCGTGTAGAGTCCTCGCTCGCTTCGGCCCTAGCCCGGGAATACCTACTATTTCCATCAGTCCTGGTGGGACGCGTTCGTAGAGCGAGGGGAGCTCTCCCCAGGTGCCCTCCAGCACGGCCTCGCTGATGAGGCCGCCCAGGCCCTTGCCGATTCCCTTGACATCGGTTATGCGTTCCTCGCTCACCACCGTGAGCAGGTCCTCCTCAAGCGAGGCGAGTGCCCGGCTCGCGTTCTGGTAAGCAATCACTCGGAATTGATTGGCCCCGTCTAGTTCAAGCAAGACCCCGACTTGCTCGAGAACTTTGACTATCTGCGACTTGGTGATGAAGGGGGGGCCTTCCGACCTCGCCTTCGGCAGACTCCATCCTGTCGACTTGACCACGTTGTCAACCAGTGGCCATTCGACTTGATTCTGTCCCTGCGGCTCAAGGACCATCCCCAACATACTCAAGCGGGCCCGCGCACGACTAGGCATGGACCTCGTCGGGTTGGCTGAGACGACATCAGTGGGGCTATGCAGCGTGGCTGTCCTGCTCTGGATGTCGATAGGGACCTTCTCGAGGACCGAAGCGAGAGAGGTGCTCGCCCAGCGGGTGATTGCCGCACTTTGCCTCGTATCTGCGGCACTGCTGTTTTCCCTACACTACATGGGAGGTGAACTCTGGGGCTCGAGGAACGTAGCGAGGCCGATGGCCGTAGTCGCCGTGATAGTGGCTCTGGCCGGAGCAATGAACATCAAGGGAAAGGACGTCCAAGGTGAGGCCAACCCGCATAAGATAGCGAAGATGCGTGCTGATGAGGAGTAGTCACTCGCCGGCGAGCTTGTCATCGATGAAGGCGCGCATGTAAGCCGGCAGTTCCCCATTGGCGAAGATGACATCCTTGACGTCTTCGAGCTTCATCAGCGAGTAGTATATCTGCATCGCAGTCATGGGGGTCGCGCTGCACCCTGTACAACCTCCCTCGAGAGAGATCATGATTACGCCATCAGTGGTGTCCATGACATTGACGATTCCGTCGTGGGCATCTAGAACCGCTTGTACCGGACCGACCGAATCGAGGATTGTCTGCTTGTCTACCATGTCTTCCCCGGTATGCCAGTCCATGGGGTGGGCTTTCAACCAATTGCCCCTCGGCACCGCATGGGCGAGGACACGCGGGTATTGCTAGTTGACCTGCTGGTCGAGCGTGCCGCGTTCGGGCACGGGGGCAATCAGGAAGTCATCAGGCCATTCGCGGCACGAGGTGATGTAGAGTTGCTTCTGGTCACACCGCAAATGCAGTCATTCGAGGCCGGGGCGAAGTCAGAGGGCGGCGAGGTGGCGCTATGCGAAGAGGATGTTTCGGACTGGGACGACGAGTTTCCGTTCTGGCAATCTACGAATGTGGAGCTCGGTGGAAGAGATGTCCTATTTCGGAGAATCGTCATGCCGATGCACGAGGACGATGCTAGGATGGACAGGTGGTTGGAAGCACTGGGCGTTGATGCGGTAGTCTGCAGCGGCTCTAGGCGCAACGTCAGCATGTGGGAGGATTGGATGGGGCCAACTGCCTCATTGATGCGGGCATCCGCTCTCTCCGGCCGACCGACCCTAGGAATCTGTTTCGGCCACCAATTGCTTTGCCACGCATTGGGTGCGACAATCGAACGCGCTGATTCGCTCTCTAGTGGAATCTGGGATCTGGATCTGACAGCAGAAGGTGCTGACGACGAGTTGCTGACTTCACATGTGCCGGATGGGCCTTGTGTGGCCGGACTTTTCACCCATCAAGACCATGTGATGACAGTTCCAGATTCCTGCTCCCTTTTGAGTGCGACAATTCACAACCGAGTGACTGCGGTACGAGTGCATGCTGATGATGGCAGTGCTTTACCGGCCTGGGGTTTGCAGTTCCATCCTGAAGCGGCACGGGCGAGAATCGAGCGCGCATACGAATGGGGTCACATCACCGAGGAGGAGTACTCCTCGTTCAAGGGCGAACATGACGGCGCTGGTATCCTCGAGTCCTTCGCATCCATCGCCTTAGGGGGTTGATTCGTCCGCCCCTCCGGGGCGGAGGCGCAGGATTTGGATTATAAGCGGGTCTTGGGTCGGCGGGGCGACAGGTGAACAGTATGATTGAGATAGAGAACATCCAAGAAATCGGAGCAGGGACAGCAATAGTAGGACTACTGATTGCTTTCATGCTGTACAATAAGATCAACAAAATAGAGATTGGCAATCCAATTGTCGCAGATATTACCCAGCAGATTCAGAATGGCGCCATGGCCTTCCTGAATGCAGAATATAGGTATCTTGCCATATTCATCGCAGTGGTTGCTGCGTTGTTGTATGTCAATCCGGATACCGGATGGGAGACAGCAGTGGCATTCCTTGCGGGTGCAGCGGCAAGTGTCGCCGCTGGTTTCAGTGGCATGCGCGCGGCCACCAGCGCCAATGGACGCACGGCTATGGCCGCAGCTGAGGGTGGACAGCCCGCAGCGCTTGCTGTTTCTTACAATGGCGGAGCCGTGATGGGTCTGTCTGTAGGAGGACTCGGACTTCTGGGCATCTCAGCAATGGCCATGTGGCTAGGCACCGGTGAAGCTGTACAGAACGTCGCTGGCTTCGGAATGGGTGCTTCGTCAATAGCGCTCTTCGCGCGTGTGGGCGGTGGAATCTACACCAAGGCCGCCGATGTCGGAGCTGACCTCGTCGGAAAGGTCGAGGCCGGAATTCCAGAGGACGATCCTCGGAACCCCGGCGTCATCGCTGACAATGTTGGAGATAACGTTGGAGATGTGGCAGGAATGGGGGCGGATATCTTCGAGTCATTCGTAGGCTCAATCATCGCTGCCATGGTCATAGCCCAAGCCTCTTCTGACATGGGCGAGCACTATGTCATACTACCACTCTTCCTCGCTTTTGTGGGATACGCGGCCAGCATCATAGGTGTCTTCAGCATGGAACTGATGAAGGGAGGAGATGCCGCTGCAGCCCTTAGGAACACCACTTTCATCGGCGCGATTCTATTCTGGATAGGTGGCTGGTTCGGTATCGGCTATCTTGGACTGGATACAGGCACGGACCCAATGATTGCAGTAATCATCGGTAGCATAGTTGGGATTGCAATCGGACTTGTTACCGAGTACTACACTGGTATTGAGGATGTATTCGGAATATCCCCTAGGGCGATTCCTCACATTGGAGAGATGTCCAAGACTGGTCCTGCTACCAACGCCATCGCTGGTCTTTCAGTAGGGATGCAGTCAACATTCCTTCCCATCGTCCTCATCGCAGGCGGTATCTTCGGCGCTAACCACTACATGGGTGGCGGCGATTTAGGCTTGTACGGTATCGCAATGGCCGCTATGGGCATGCTGGCCACGGTCGGTGTCACGATGACTGTAGATGCATATGGCCCGGTGGCGGACAACGCTGGTGGGATCTCAGAGATGAGCGAGCTTGGCTCAGATGTTCGTGAGATTACAGACGGTCTCGACAGTATCGGCAACACAACCGCTGCAATAGGCAAGGGATTCGCCATCGGCTCTGCAGCTCTAACCGCTCTAGCTTTGTTTGCCGCGTTCAAGACCTCTAGCGGAATCAATGCGGCTGACCTCAGCCTTACCGAGCCTATGGTTGTCATAGGGCTGCTAATCGGTGGTGCATTGCCATTCGTCATCGCCTCGATGACGATGACCAGCGTCGGCAAGGCGGCCGGCGACATGGTGACCGAGATTCGTCGCCAATTCCGAGAGATAGATGGCCTACTAGAGGGCAGAGAGGGTGTCAAACCAGACAGTGCCCGTTGTGTAGAGATTTCGACTCAGGCCGCTCTCCGTGAGATGGTGGCCCCGGGATTGACTGCAATCGCTGCTCCGGTAATTATCGGAACTGTACTCGGCGCGGCAGCCCTAGGAGGGCTTCTGGCTGGAGCACTGGTGACTGGTGTGCTGATGGCGCTATTCATGGCCAACGCCGGTGGCGCTTGGGACAACGCGAAGAAGGCCATCGAGCAAGGTCACATCGAAGGTGCGACGAAAGGCGATTCTTCTCACGACGCGGCAATCATCGGTGACACTATCGGTGATCCATTCAAGGACACCAGCGGACCTTCCCTGAACATCCTCATCAAACTGATGTCGATTGTGGCAGTCGTTATCGCTCCCGGTCTAACTTTGACTGGAATGCTCTGAGACGGAGATTCCTGACTGCGTCAGTCTCATGACTGACGGCGAGCACGGCCCTCCCATGCGCACGGCGCTGTGTCTGGCCATCTCGACGCTCATGCTGGCCACCGCGCTGGCCGGATGCTCGGGGATAAGCGGCATCGTCGGCGGCTCGGATTCGGTCGAGGTGCCGAACTGGGAGGTTGGTGACTGGTGGCTTTACACGTTCTCCACGCCGGACTACAACGACGACACAGCTAGACTGGTGGTCGCATCGGTCAGCGAGGAGGGGGGTACTGCGAACATGCTCGCGATATCCAGCCTGACCGAGGCGCGAAGGCACGCCGTACTCAATCACAACCCATTCCTCGGACGGATGACGCACGAGAATCTGGCGACTTTCGAGAACGGCGTGGCCCAGACCGTGATGGACTTCCCACTCAAGGAGGGGGGCACTTGGGGATTCACGCTGTTCTCGGTCGAATGGAGTGCGGACGTTCGTGGCATCTCCGGCAACTACGTCACCATGGGGGCTTCCTCCGGTGACGGTTCCAAGCTGGATTACGTGTACGACTCCGGTGCCGGGTTCCTATCCTCGTTCATCTGGACCGACGCTACCGGCGTCGAGCAGATGCGTATGATGCTGGCCAACAGCGGCGATGGGCATACTGGAGACGTCTACTTCGTGCGCGGTGGCGACCTTTACTCAGACATCTGGGAGGACACTGGTCCGGACATCGAGATCCGTGACACCTTCTTCGTCAGCGACCATCCCAGTGACGGCGAGTGGGACGAGATGATCTACTTCCTCGATGCCGAGTGCGGCTCCGGATCATCGAGCATCACGCTGACTCTGCGCGACCACGGCTCGATTTCGGCCCTAGAGAGGGTCTGGGGCCCTGGCGCCAGTGAGAGTGGGACCTTGGGGACAATTCCCTATCCCTCAGAGGAGTACACCTTGACGGCCAGCTTCACGGGTGACACATACCTGCGTCTGATGATTGCGGGTGGTATCACCAGTTCATGGACCCTCTAGAGATAATCCATCAGGTGGTCCGAGCCACCGACGAACACCGGCTCTTCACCCCTCAAATCGAACACCACGGGGACTGTCCTGTGCCTAGTCTCGGTGACTACCTGCTCCCTGAGTCCCTCGTGGTGATCGAGGTTGACCTCGGTGTAGGTCAGTCCGCGCGCTTCTAGCGTGCGCTCAGCGCGCGTGCAGTAGGGGCAGATGGTCTGGCTGAAGAACAGGAAGTCCGTCTCCGCGGACTCCAGATGTTCACGCACCCGAGACAACCGGCTCATCCTCCTCGTACCATGCCTCGGGCCTCTCTCCCAAATCTCCATCGAACTCGTCCTCTCCGTCACCAAAGCGGCCTTCGAGGACCCTGTCGACCTCATCTGGGTCGATGAACCAGAGCAGTATCACGGTGAACAGGGTCAACGCGGCGCCGATGTACAGACAGGTGATGTAGTCGAATCTCTGAGTCATTGTTCCTGTAAACAGGTAAGCCATCACAGCTGAAAGGTTGAACATCGACATGTAGGCTGTGAACTGAGATCCACCGGCCTTGGAGAATGTTAGCCTCATCGCTACTGCGATGACACAGATCCAAGCTACTCCGTTGATGACGGCTCGAACGCAGAGATAGGCAACCATCAGATTCGTGTTGGTCCAGTAGTCGCTCATCAGAGCGAGAGTTGCGTTTGATAATGCAAGAAGCGAGAAACCAATCATTGAGACTTCTCTGACTCCAAACCTGTCTCCAAGCATTCCTCCAACAATCTGCCCGAACATCATGCAGGCGATGACTACGCCCCCGACAATCGCGTTGTACTTGGTCTGGGACCAACCTGCCTCGTTGATGAATATGTCAACCACAATCGGGTCGGTGAACAAATACAACTCCGAGAGCAAACAGAGGAATATCAGGATGAACGAAGAGCGAGTGGAGAATCCCTTCACGATATTGTAGGCAGTCTTGGTGGCGAGGGCGGAAGCTGGCATAGGGTTCCGAATCTCAGGGATTGATGCTCCCAGCCACTCTGCCAGCATGATTAGGGCGGAGATAAGTATCCCCCACTTCCCAATCGACTTCATCGGTGAGGCGATGTCTCCGAACGTCAATGCCCAATCTACCGTGTATGTGCTGGTCAGCTGGTGCAGGATGCCGAACAGACCCCACAGCAGCAGGAAGCCGATGCTAATCCACAGGACCAGTGCTGCCGGAGACATTCGACTCTCGTAGAGGTTGGTAGCGACCCAGCGGGCTTGCGTGAACTCTTCCGGGTGGTCTGCCTCCCAAGGCAGTGCTGCTTCGGCCTCTATCGCATCCTCTGTCTCTGCGTACCGGGCCTCATCCTGCCCTTCCTTATTGCTCCATGGAAACAGGCTGTTGCCCGGCCTCTCACGCAGGAAGAGCGGTACCATCATGATCAGCATAAGAAGAGGGAGCTGGACCATGATCGCTGATTTGATTCCGAATGGGACGACCAGCATCCCGAGGATTGCTCCCCCGAAAATAATCCCGCCCCTCTTGGAGGCGAACATCAGACCGTTCACAGTGGCCACCTCGTCCGGCTTGAGGACATCTACTGCGAGGGCGTCGACGCTGACGTCCTGCAGCGATGCGAACAGATTGTGGATGAATAGGAGTATGGTCACGAATTGGATCGAAGCTACTAGGTCAGGTACGAACAGCAGGGCCGCTAGAGATATGATCATGCCCGTCTCTGCGAACAGGACCCAAGGTCGTCGCACCCCGTATTGGGGGAATGTCACCATATCAATGACCGGCCCCCAGATGAACTTGAAAGTCCAAGGTAGGTAGACTGTCGCGAACAGCAGAGCAATCTGCTCTACTGCGATTCCATTGGTTACTAGGAAAGCGACGAAGGCGACGTTGGCGAAGCCGGAGGGTAGGCCCTGGGCGACATATAGGATACACAGGGAAATGGTTCGAGACGCCTTGTTCTCGGTCATCGCCTCGCCGTTACGGAGGCCACGGATGAATGAAGCAAATGCGCGGAAGAATGCGATTATCCCGTCGAACATACGGTTGAACAACCCTTGGTCCGGAGCGTGTGGGAAATGACTGGTGTCGGAATCACTAGAAGTTGAATCTGATTTTCGCATGGCGGCCAAGAACTTTCTGTCCCACCTCTCAGTAGTCATGATGAAGGCCAGTAGGGCCATCACCAATGCGAAGGGGACGAAGAAGACCCAGGAGCCGATGGACGTCAGCCCTTCAGCAACTCCTGATGCCGACTGGCCATCGATGAGAACGACTCTGCGAGCATCGATTGGAGAGATACTGTCATCTGAGACTTTCAGTCTTGCATAGACTGTCGAGTTACCGGATTCTAGATGAGGGTCGAGCTTGACTCTCCAGGTCGCCCAGTCACCATTCTTTGAAAGGTCAGCAGCGCCCTTCCAATCTCCTCCTCCTACCTTTACTTCGACTACACCCATGCCCGGAGCGCCGCCAGATGAGGTTCCGGCGATGTAGCTCTCATTGCCGATTTCCTGCAGGGTGACAATGTCCATCGAGACGTTGAGTGAGCGGTCGATGCTTCCCGCTGCCTCAACGAACGCTACTGGATCGGCCTGCCCGTATCCGAACTCGTTGTCGGGACGAGACTCTAGCAAGCTGCAATCATTGAATCCCGGATCGTCAAGTAGGGCAATCTCTCGCTCTATGGAATGGGCTCCGATAATGTCCTTGAACTCAGTGGGAGTCATGTCGGGATTGGCCTGAATCATCAGCGCGGCAATACCGGCCATCAATGGAGTGGCCATGCTAGTACCCGACTTGCTGGTGTAGCCATCCTGAGTGGCGGCGTCCGGTGCCATTATGCTAGATCCGATGGCAGCAACATCAGGCTTTACTCGCATATCGGATGTGTATCCTCGGCTACTGTAAATGGCTAGCCCTAGGTCCTTATCGAGACTTGCCACGGTCACAGGAAGTTTGGCATCACCTGGACTGTCTATGGTGTTGCATCCAGCGAAGGTAGCCCCTCCGAACTCATTGCCTGCAGAGAGTGTGGTGATGATTCCTGCCTCGACCACCATATCCATCTGACGGCTCCAAGCGGAGTTGCCGTCGTTGTCGACGTGAATCTCGAACTGTTGCTCGCCTAGTGAGGAGGTCACGATGTCGATTCCGTGCTTATCCTTGTTGTCAATCGCCCACTGGGCCCCCTGCATGACATCCTCGATGTCGCCATCGCAACACGCTAGGATGTTGATCAGCCAAGCACCGGGGGCTGCTCCGACATATCTCAAACCGGTGGCAGGGTCGGTCTGTCCGCCGCCACTCCCAGCGGCGATTCCTGCCACGTGACTTCCGTGGGTGCCGGAATCGTAAGACTCGGCAGGATCTTGCTCCTCGTCGGTGAAGACTGCATCGAAGAAGGCGATAATCTTCGGGTCGCAATCCGCAGGGACTGGTGGTGGATTAGGGTCAGTAGGATCCGGTTCTGGTGGGTCATCGAGGCAGGTGAATGGATCGTCGTCCATGTCGTTGAGGCCCTCGTGGTCGCCACGGACCCCAGTGTCAAGAATCGCTATGACCGAGCCCGTGCCGTCCAGACCCAAATCCTGCCAGACTGCATCGACTCCCATAGTCGGCACCGCCTCATGCATGTTCGGCTCGGCTAGCCCTAGGTCCTCGACCATCACCACTCCCGGCAGAGAGCGTATCCCGTTCGGGTCGAGTATTGAGTCAAACGGGGCGGTAGCGGAGACGGTGTCAAGATAGGTGAAGCGGAAGGTGACCTCGACTCCCAATTCCCCTAGGACCGAGACGTCGGCATCAGTTGGGTGATGGTCGTAGTCGACGAAAATCCTAGCACTGCCAGGAGGAGCTCTTCTCCACCAGTCCTGCTGAAGCTCAGCGGGCTGCTCGAGCAGCCATTCAAGCCTGTCATCCAGCTCATTTCCGTCCTTGTCGCGGCTCCAGTAGAGCCACCAGTTCGGATGTACCTCATGCTCCACAGAGGCTATCCAGTTACCGTCGGCATCGAATCCTCCTGGCTCGTTCTCGGCGATTATGGTGGAGGAAGCGAGAGGGACTAGGAACAGCAGTGCAATCGCCGCTGCGAGTACGCCAGAGCGTCCTACCATGGGTAGGACGAAAGTGGGGTGATGTTTGAGACTTAGGTAGCCATAATCGTCATTTGACCTGTACTCCATGGTTCTCGTAGTCCCATTCGACTATCTCCCACCCGGCCTCCTCTATCGCAGAAATCGCTGCACTGACACCCATCGGAGAGCATAGCAGGCCGACGGAGCCACCGCCACCCGCTCCCAGAGCCTTCCAAGCGACCACCGAACCCGCCTCTTGGAGCGGCGAAATCACATCTCTGAACGGATCGTGAATCGAGGAATCGAGAAGGTCCACGCCCTCGCAGACGTCCTTCAGCGCCTCCACGACCAGCTCTCGTCGGTCCCTCTGCAGGCCGTCCGCCATTTTCCTCGCCGCGCCCCTGATGAGGTGCAATCCGGCAATCACCGACTCGTCGCCTTGGTCATAGCGCTCCCAGACCCCGGAGTGTATGTCTCCTGACTTGTGCTCTATACCGGAGTAGGCGATAACAAAGTGCTTGCGAAGCCAGTTCCTAGCCGACTTCATCGGCTCGAAGGGGATCTCCTCAACCTCGTCACCGAGGAACAGTAGGTGGTTGAAGCCACCACGTGCGGCTGCCCACTGGTCCTGCCTGCCCCCACGGTTCTCGAGCAATGCCTCGAACTGGAACGCCAGTTCCGCGATGTCCTCAGGGCTCTTGCCGCCCCCGGTGATGGTGGCGATTAGTCCGACGTTCATCGCCCCACTGGTACCGAGTCCTGAGCCGGTGGGCATGTCGCTCGTGTACTCGACCCGGATACGGCCGTCGTCGTCCTTCTCCATCACGCTGCGGATGTACCGGTTTATCGCGAAATTGACAACCTCCCCACCGAAGTCCCCGGCGTACGGTTGCACGTCCGTCCAGCCGCCTGCGAGGTCGACTCTAACTGGGACAGCCACTTCGATTCGCTCCGCCATGGCCCTAGGCGGATATCCGGCCCATGAGAAGGATTCGGTCTACGACCGAAAATAACGGGTAGGTAAGGCCCCTCCGCCAGTCATGGTCTCGGGCGTCGAGCGTGCCGTCGCTGCATTCGCAGCGGGCAATCCTGTGATGGTCTTCGACTCCGACTTCAGAGAGCGGGAGACCGACCTGCTGTGGCCTGCCGATTCAGCCACTCCCGAGGTTATGCGGACCCTACGCAACGACTGCGGTGGGCTGCTCTTCCTAGCCATCGGAAACGAGGTCGGCGAACTATTCGGACTGCCGTGGCTACAGGATATACACACCCACCCAGCGCTCGTCGAGCAGAATCCGGTGCTCGGGCAACTCATCACCGACGACCTGCAGTACGACACCCGCTCCGCGTTCACCGTCTCGCTGAACCACAGAGATACCTACACCGGCATCACCGACAGGGATCGCGCCCTGACCACCCGGAGGTTTGGAGAGTTGACGGGGGAGCTGTTGGCCAGCGGCGCTGACGGTAAGGCAGCGCGTGCCGCGCTCGGCGAAGAGTTCCGCACACCCGGACACATCCCTGTGTGCAGGGAGTCCCCGCAGGGACTCAAATCGCGTCAGGGTCACACCGAGCTTGCCGTCTCTATAGCCAGGCTCTCGGGACACTCGCCTTGCACCATAGGTGCAGAGATGTTGCAGCCTGATGGAGACGGGGCGCTTTCAGTCGATGACGCGATGGAATACGCCAGAAAGCATGGAATTCCGATGATAACGGGCGATGAGATACTTGAGGCACTGGAGATAGGCGAATGAGCGAAGCATTGAGGCAGGTCCGCGCATCGGGGGATTGAGAGCATGGTCCGAGTTATGGCTGTCGGAGTATTCGACCTACTGCATGCAGGGCACCTGCATTATGTTGAGCAGGCTAAGTCACTAGGGGACGAGCTGGTGGTAGTTGTCGCTCACGATGACACGGTCCGCAATCAGAAGCATGAGCCAATCACTACTCATGAGCTGCGGCGGCGGATGGTGGCCGGACTGAAGCCTGTCGACGAGGCGATTGTCGGCAACCCGCCATCGACTCCAATCTTCGACATCCTCGATGTCGTGAAGCCTGATGTTGTGGCCCTAGGCTACGACCAGAAGCACTCTATCGACTCAATCCGCGCAGGGATGCAGGAACACGGTCACGGCAACATCGAGGTAATCAGGGTCGAGGGGCTCTCGGATGATTTGGACGGGACGAGGAAAATCATCTCTAGGATTCTCGACCTATGGCCCGGCTCCCAAGGCGGCCCGTACGAGGAGGACTAGGATGTACACCGGAATAGTCGCCGGGACCTGTAGGGTGCTGGCAGTCGAAGAAGGTGAGGAGGTTTGCAGTTTCGTCGTCGATTTGAGTGGCCACGACGACGGGCTCAAGATTGGAGCCAGCGTCGCTCTCGACGGCGTCTGCATGACGGTGGTGGCCATAGATGGCTCTCAGATCCGATTCGATGCGATTCCAGAGACCCTTGAACGAACTACACTGAGCGGCCTGGAGAAGGGCGGTTGGGTGAACGTCGAGCGCTCGCTGAGGGTGGGGGACGAGCTCGGTGGACACATACTGTCTGGCCACGTGATGACGACCGCGGGAATCCTCGCCAAGACCGAACGCGGAGAGGGAATCGACCTAATGGTCGAGAATCCTGTGGCGGTTCGTCCCTACATTCTAGAGAAGGGCTTCATCGCCGTCGACGGCATGTCGCTGACCATCGGCGAGGTATCCGACAGGGGCTTCGCCCTGCACATCATCCCCGAAACTCTCAGGGTCACGACCATCGGTGACAAGGGGGTCGGGGAGAAGGTGAACATAGAGGCCGATTCCCGTACACAAGCCGTCGTAGAGGCGGTGATGAGGGGCATGGGGGACGGCACGTGAATCTCGGGATAGTCTGCGGCGCCTTCCACCGCAAGCACGTCGAGAGGATGCTGGAGTACGCTCACGATGAGGCCGAGGCGAAGAACTGGGATGTCGTGGAGGTCACTTGGGTCCCCGGCTCCATGGAAGCGCCGCTGGCGCTCGAAAGGATGCTGCAGAAAGAGGATGTTCACGGCGCTGTGGTGCTAGGTATCATCGAGAGAGGGGAAACCGAACATGGACTGGTCATGGGGCAGTCCGTGACCAAGGCGGTGATTGACCTGCAGATCTCACACAACAAGCCAATCGGACTCGGCATAATCGGCCCGGGGGCCGACCCTGAGCACATCGAACCTCGCTTGGAACCGCACGCCCGTGCAGCTGTCGGGGCGGTCGCGGCGATGGTCGATTGATTACAGCCGCGTCGCCTTTAGAGTAAATGACAGCGGCATCGGAACATTGCCATCTCTGAGTCGCCAATAGTTGGGCCTAGAATGCTCGAAGAACTCGGGCCATGGCGCATAGAAGAGTTCGTCTCGCTCGTTCAGAAGGTCCATTCGAAAGCCACCCTCGATTAACGCGTTGATGATGGTGTCATAACGGTACTCCCAACAGTGAGTGATTCTCTCTCCGGGCCAATCCGGATCTGCATAACTGCCCTCACCGATCTCGGAGATAGGGCCTTCCTCGAACAGGTCGTACTTCGGGACCAGTCGAGGTCCTTCTGGGCCCTCCTCGGAGTCCATGATGTTCACCGTAGGGGTGCTCTCCTCGAGATACAGGGTTCCCCCGGGCCTGAGCAGGGCTGCGCACACCCGTGCCCACTCCTTGAGATCGGGCAGCCAGCACAGCGCCCCTCGGCCAGTGTAGATGATGTCGAATCTCTCTCCTTCGAGGGCATCGACGGCATCTGAGACACTACTGACCACGAACCTCGCATCGTCGAATCCCAGGATTCCAGCGAATCTGCGAGCCTCCTCGATCGCATTCGGGGAGAAGTCGAGTCCGGTCACCCTCGCACCCTCGCGCGCCCAAGACAGTGAGTCGGTGCCTATATGGCACTGCAGGTGTAGCAAAGACTTGCCCTCGACGGGACCGATTTCCTCAATCTCCCACGGCCCGAGTTTTGACTCCCCGGCCAGCCACTGCTCGATGCGATAGAACCCGGCACCGCTCCCTTGCGCGTGCATGTGTGCCATTGCGTCCCAAGACTCGAGGTTCTCGCGGACGGCTTGTTCGTCGTCCTCCGGAGGTGGTACGGGCCTCCATGCCATGCGTCCGGGCTGTGCACTAACGATGAAATCCTATCGGAATCGTTCCCTAGTCCTCAATCTCGATTCCTTGTGCCACCATCATCTCGGCCTCAAGGATAGTCTGACGCACCGCCATGGCGGTGTCCGGGGTCACTGAGATGGACGTAATCCCGCAATCCACTAGGAACGGAGGGAACTCGCTGGGATGGTCGCTGGGAGCCTGGCCGCAGATGCCTATCTCTAGGCCCCTCGAGGTGAATGCGTCGATGGCCGTGCGAATCATCGACTTGACTGCTGGCGCACGGGCATCGACATGGTGCTGGTATCCCTCAAGGTCGTCCCGAGAGACCGCGTAAACGGTCTGAACTAGGTCGTTTGTCCCTATGGAGCCGCCCGAGAGTTGCATCCTGTCGATGAATGCGTCCGCGTCGATGACGTTAGAGGGCAACTCAACCATCACGAACAGCGGAACGCTGTTGCTGGGCCCTATCGCGTGTTCCTCGAGCAGGTCCTTGACAGCCTCGCCCTCCTCGGGAGATCTGCAGAACGGGACCATGAGTTGTAGGTTACTCAGTCCAAAGTCGTGGAACACCGAAGCCATGGCCTCGCACTCCATCTCGAAGGCTGGCTTGAAAATTGGGTCGAGGTATCGTGAGGCCCCTCGCCATGCGATCATCGGGTTCTCCTCCTGTGGCTCGAAGAGCCCGCCGCCCAGAAGATCCCTGTACTCGTTGGACTTGAAGTCGGAGAGGCGGACGAGAACAGGCCGTGGGTAAAACGCCGCACAAATAAGACCGACGCCTTCCCTCAGTTTGTCGATGAAGAGCCCCCTAGGGTGTTCGTAGTTCCAGCATCTCCTCTCGATGGCCTCGATCGTCTCGCGCAGGTTCTCCTCGGGCTCATCGGAGAGGTTCCTCGCGAATGGTTCGATCTCAGGAGAGACTTCGCCGGTATCTAGGTACTTCTTGAGAGAGCGATGGTGGATGAATGCGAGAGGGTGGATGCCGATTTCCCCGGACAGGACGAACTCGATGCGAGCAAGTCCGACGCCCTCGACGGGGAGTTGCGAGTCGACCAGCGACTTGGTCGGGAAGCCGACGTTGAGTTTGAGTTTGGTCTTCAGAGGGGTCGAGGTGTCGACCTTGTGCTCGACTATCTCGAACGGGTGCTCGCCGTCGAAGATGTACCCGGTGTCGCCTTCTGCGCAGGAGCCGGTGACGATTCTCTGGTTGTCGAGCTTGAGCGCATCGGCGCAGCCCACGATGGCAGGGATGCCGAACTCCCTCGCTATGATTGCCGCATGGCTAGTCCGACCTCCCTTTCGCGTAACTATCAGGGAGGCTTGCTTCATCATCGGCTCCCAGTCGGGAGTTGTCATTTCAGTTACCAGCACGTCCCCTTTCTCGAAGACCAGTTCGTCCCAGGGTATCTCCTCCTGCCTCTCTCCGCCAGCCAGCCTCTTCTGCAGGGTGCGTCTACGTTCGAGTACCTCACTGTACGAGTCATAGGTCCTGATTGGCCCATATCCTATCCTCTTACCGACGGCTTGGCCGGTGGCAATCACCGAGTCCCGCTTGAGTCGGTCAACCAGAGAGCGGTCCATCTCGTAGCGAATCAGTCCATGCGAGGTCTTGCCGTGCACCGTCTCCGGTCTGGCCTGGACGATGTACAGGCCGCCGCCCTCCCCGTCCTTGGCCCACTCTATGTCCATGGGCATCCCGTAGTGGTGCTCAATGCGCAAGGCCATGTTCGCTAGGCGCTTGCACTCCTCTGAACTCAGGGCCCAGTCTCGCCGTTCCGAGAACGGGACCTCGGCGACGGTGGTGGCCCTCACCCCGTCACTCGCGTATACCATCCTCTGATCCTTGCTGCCCAAGTGCCTGTGCACAATTGCGAACTTGTCCTTCAGGAGGCCCTCCTTCCAGACCGTGTAGGTATCCGGAGATACCGTGCCCTGGACGATTAGCTCACCCAAGCCATAGGATGCAGCGATGTGTACAACCCCATCGTGACCGGAGTCCGGGTCGATAGTGAACATCACACCAGATGAGGCCTGGTCCGAACGGACCATCTTCATCACGACGACACACAGCGGACTCGCCAAGGGATCCATTCCTCTGTCGAGTTGGTAGCAGATGGCGCGCTCGGTGAACTGGCTGGCCACGCACTTGCGCCAGTGCAGGACCACACTGTTCTCGCCGTGGATGTTGAGGAACGACTCGTACTGGCCTGCGAAGGAGGCGTCCTCTGAGTCCTCCGTGGTGGCAGACGAGCGGACGGCGACATCGGTGCCCTTGCCGTACTGCTCGCAGAGCTGTCGGTATGCGAGGCGGATTGAGTCCGATATGGTCTCGGGGACAGGAGTCTCAAGAACCAATGCGCGAGCAAGTTCGGCTCGTCCGTGCATGGCCAGAGAGTCGTTCTGGTTGGCGCCCTCGATGCACGCCCTCAGAGCGTCTGAGAGGGATGATTGAGCAATCGCGAGGGCCCTCACGTCACCGAGGCCCTCGACTTCGGGGACTTGTTCCCAAGTCCCCCGTGCTACCTCGGCCCCCACGAATTCCCGGTAGCCATCCGAAGTCGTGCAGAACCCGTTAGGGACGTCGACGCCGCTCTCACGCAGGTTGCGGTACATTTCGCCTAGGGATGCCCCCTTGCCGCCCACTGCCAGCGCGTCGCCACGCCCTACCTCATCGAACCAGAGTACGTGATTTTCTTGCCCCATGAATCCCCAGTTCCCCAATGGCCCCCAATGGCCGGTCAACAGTAACACCCGGCGCCCAATAATAGTTGAGTTCGTTACAGAGCATTGAATTTAGACGAAGGGGGCGGAGCAGGGTTGAAGGACGTCCCAGCATTGGGTGACCTGTGAGTGGCGAAGTTCGCAATGTCATCATCATTGGTTCCGGCCCAGCTGGATACACCGCCGGACTCTACGCCGCGCGCGCGCTGCTCGAGCCGCTGATGTTCGCGGGTTACATGTCAGGCGGTCAACTGATGCTGACCTCGGACGTCGAGAACTTTCCTGGATACCCCACAGGAATAGACGGGCCGGAGATGATGGTCCACATGCGCGAGCAGGCCGAGCGTTTTGGGCTCGAGGTCCAAGACAAGAACGTGGAGAGGGTCGACTTCTCCGAGCGTCCCTTCGGTGTTTGGGTCGAGGGAGATGAATACCGCGCCGAGGCCGTAATCATCTGCACCGGCGCAGAGGCAATCTGGCTCGGTGCAGAGGGCGAGGAGGAACAGAAGGGTAGGGGCATCTCAACCTGCGCGACATGCGACGGCGCCTTCTTCCGCGACGATGAGGTCATCGTGGTCGGAGGAGGAGACTCAGCGATGGAGGAGGCGACCTTTCTCACCAGGTTCGCCAGCAATGTCACCATCATCCACCGGCGCGAAGGATTCAGGGCCTCGAAGGTGATGTACGAGAGGGCGGCGGGCCATCCGAAGATCGATATCATGACACATAGGCGTGTCAAGAGGTGGCTCTCCGATGAAAACGGACTCAGCGGGGCGATTCTAGAGGATACGCGCGACGGGAGCGAGGACAAGATTTCCTGTACGGGGGCATTCATCGCGATAGGTCATAAGCCCATGACGGGTTTTCTGGATGGCGAGGTCGAGATGGACGACTCGGGCTATATCTTGCACTCTGAGCACACCATGACGAGCGTCCCGGGCGTGTTCGCTGCGGGAGATGTCGTGGACAAGCGCTACAGGCAGGCCATAACCGCCGCCGCCATGGGGTGCCAAGCGGCCATGGATGCGGAGAAGTGGCTGGAAGACCAGCATTGAGGTGCTGAATTGGACACCGCCGGTGAGACTGGTTGGCTGAACAACAGGATAGCCGACATATTCTACCTCCTCCACGTCTCAATCACCTTCTTCTGCGCCTTCGCTTGGCTGGGGCC
>JASMMD010000020.1 GCA_030748335.1 Candidatus Thalassarchaeum sp.
ACTCCAGCACCTGCTCTATCGAATCGCAGGCTATCGCTTTGCACACTGGTAGGTCAATCTCCTCGCAGGCCTTCTTGAACAAGTCACGGTCCTCAGCCTCCTCGATGGCCGTGAGGTTGCAGCCGATGAGTTCGACTCCCAGTTCGTCGAGAGAACCATCATGGGCTAGGGCTGCGGCTATGTTGAGCGCAGTCTGTCCACCCATCCCTGCCAGCAGGGCATCGGGCTTCTCAAGCTCCATTATGCGCTTGACCACCTCGGGCAGAAGCGGCTCGATGTAAATCCGATCGGCCATCTCGGGGTCGTTCTGTATGGTCGCTGGGTTGGAGTTGATTAGGACGACCTCGTAACCGTCCGCCCGCAGGGCCCTGCAGGCCTGCGAGCCAGAGAAGTCGAACTCGGCCGCTTGGCCGATGCGAATCGGCCCGCTGCCTAAGATGACCACCTTACTGATGTCCTCGCGCCTCGGCATCAGCTATCACCTCCCTTGACCACGGCCCTCTGACCGCCTGCAAGATGCTCGGCCACCATCTCGGAGAAGCGGTCGAACAGCGGCGAGGCGTCGTGGGGGCCAGGGCAGGCCTCGGGGTGGAACTGGATGGTAAATGCGGGCTTGCCGACCAAGTCGAGGCCTTCCACGGTTCGGTCATTGGCGTTGATGTGGCGAACCTCGAAGTCCGCCTCCAGAGCGTTCTCGCCGGTGTCGGAGTGGGCTCCGCTGGGGTGCGGTGCTAGCATACCCTTGTCCGGGTCCTCGACGGCGAAGCCGGGGGTCTGGCTGGTGATGTTGACCTTGCCCGTGCGCAGGTCTACCACGGGCTGGTTGGCCCCTCTGTGGCCGTACCGTAACTTGTAGGTGCGCAGGCCCGCTGCAAGGCCCATCAGTTGGTGGCCGAGGCAGATTCCCATCACCGGCATGTCCGCGCGCACGGCGGCTGCAAGCGACTCTCTCGCCGAGGTGGCATCGCCGGGATGGGCGGGGTCGCCCGGGCCGTTGGATGCGAACAGGGCGTCTGGCCGCCATTCGGAGACTATCTTGTCGAAGGGTATGGAAGCGGGGCACCAGACGACCTCGAAGCGCTGGCAAAGCTCGCGCAGGATGTTGTGTTTGATTCCGCAATCCAGCGCAGCGAGTCGAGGCAGTGGGTTGCCGTCGTCGTCCTGAGCCCCGGGGTTGAGCAGGACGGCATCCTCTCGGGTCACCGAGGCCACCAAGTCGTCGGCGTCGGGTGGGGTCATCTCCCTCAGCGTCTGCTTCATCTCGGCGGCCCGGTCCTTGGGACCGAAGACGCACAGCACTGTTCCGTGCTCGCGCACCCTGCGGGTAAGCGAGCGTGTGTCGACCCCCTCAATTCCAGGGACGCCGTGAGCTGCGAGGAAATCGTGCACGCTGCCGACCGAGTCACGGTGGTCGGGGACCTTCATCAGCTCCTTGCACACAACGCCACGCGGGTGGACACCAGA
This sequence comes from Candidatus Thalassarchaeum sp., assembly GCA_030748335.1. Taxonomy (GTDB): domain Archaea; phylum Thermoplasmatota; class Poseidoniia; order Poseidoniales; family Thalassarchaeaceae; genus Thalassarchaeum. The sequence continues at coordinate 1,465 of JASMMD010000020.1, forward strand.
GGACTCGGAGATTCCTGGGAGTATGCCGTAGTTACCCAGTAGGGGCCACGTGAAGGTCAGGACCTGTCCTGCGAAAGACGGGTCGGTAAGGCTCTCCTGATACCCGCACATGCCGGTGGTGAACACCAATTCACCCTGCGCTATACCCTCGGAACCGAACAGTCTGCCCTCGTAGCTGGTGCCATCAGCCAGCAGCAGCAGCCCGGACTCACCGCTGGCCTGCTGGCGCTCTGCTGGCTCGAGTAGCGAGTCGGCAGCATCGGCGAAGGAAGGGGGATTATTCACCCCCGGTACGCCAGCGCCGGGGACAAACCCCCGCGACGGTGCCGTACCCGACATCAGCAATCCTGCTGGAGTACCCCTCTTAATCATTGAGAATGAAACAGACGTCGGAGGCTTCCCGGGACTCATTCCTCGGAGTTATTCCTGACTCTCTTGGCACGCTCACTGGGGACCACCTCGATCTCCCCGCCGACGAACCTTTCGGACTCATCGAGAGGACCTATCCACGACTCGAGGAAGACCGCCAGAGCGGCGACCTCGGAGTGGGGTTGGTTGCCTATCGAGATGTTGTGGTCGGCTAGCTTGAACAGCTCGCCTGGCACCTTGGTCCCGCCGACGACGACGGTAGCGGGTGCATCCAGGGAGATGTCGTCGACGGTCTCCCTCCAAGGCTCCCCGTACATCGTCAGGTGAATCACCGTGCCGCCCTTCGAGAACTGCCGCAGCCAACTCATGGGTTTGGCCTCGTAGCGGCACTCGAAGTTACCGCCGAACCTCTCTGTCACCGAGTTCCAAGTCTCTAGGGCTGAGGGATCCTCCTCGCCAGAAAGTATGACCTCGTCGGCCCCGAAGGCACGGGCAGTCAGCCCGAGGTGTGATGTAATCCGCTTGTCACGCTCGCGCCGGTGGCCAAGCCTGAGTACGGATATCCTAGGTCTGGGGGGTTCGGTCACGAGCTCAGACGAGAGGAGGTGCCTCATCAGCATGACCCTCGATGATTGGGTCCTGTCTCTCGGGAAGCACGTCGATGTCGCTGCTCATCATGAAGCCTCGAACCCACTCAAGGAGTATGGAATCCACCATCATCTTGGTGGCCATGTGAATCAGGGCGGCGATAATCGCCAACCTTCCCGAAGCCGTCAAGGCAGCCTGAGTGTCCAAGTCACCCAGCAGCGCCATTCTGCCGATGGGCTCGACAACTAGGAACAGCGCCATCACGGCCAACACCCCACCGGCGTTGGAGGTGAGCGACTGGCCCTTCTCCCTGCCCATGGTGAGTAGGATGGTGGCGACGAGCGTCACTCCAGGAACCACGAGGCTGAGGTGATAGTAGCTGAAGTCGCCGATGAGGGATGCGGGCAGGTCCGAGTCGCCCAACGAATCCCCTCCCATGTGGACCGCCACCCACCAGAACAGGAAGCAGGCGATTCCAAGGGCCCCCGACATCCTCCCTCTCTCGGATATCATGTCACGTATCTGGTGCCTGTCCTCGGGTCTGAGTCGCTGCACGATGGACTCCATCATCTCGACATTGTAGGCCGATGGGGCGTCGTCGGTTACCGCTGCTATAGCAGCGGGTGCAGGAGCGGATGGCGCTTCTTCGTGCGAGTCTTCTCCCAGTACCATCGAGGGATTGCCCCTCCGTCACATCATAAAGCATGCGTCGGATGGGTGTGCGAAGATGGCCGACTGGCGACCTATGCTGAACCGCCGAAACGGTGGTATTCCGCGGATTATGGGGGTTCTGAACCTCACTCCAGACTCGTTCCATGCTGACTCTAGGGTGGATTCCCTCGAGTTGGCCGTCGAGAGGGCGCGCCGGATGGTGGATGATGGCGCTGATTGGATAGACATCGGCGCCGAGTCGACCCGCCCTGGTGCCTCCCCGGTAGATCCCGAGGAGGAGGCGGACAGGGCGATTCCTGCCGTCGACGCCGTGAGGAAGGCGATTCCAGACGTCTGCATATCGATTGACACCCGCAGGGCCAGCGTCGCCGCTGCCGCGCTAGACGCAGGTGCCGACATGGTCAACGACGTCTCCGCGCTATCCGACCCACTGATGGTCGACTTGGTCGCGCAGCGCGGCTGCCCCATCTGCATCATGCACATGCAGGGACTCCCAGAGAACATGCAAGACGACCCCACCTACCACGACATCGTGACCGAAGTCAGGGACGCCTTGGGAGCGGTTGCAACGAGTCTGTTCGAAGCCGGCGTCGATCCAAGCGTGGTAATCGCGGACCCTGGAATCGGCTTCGGCAAGAGACTTGAGCACAACCTAGCGCTGCTCTCGGCCGGGCGATCGGTCGTTCCGGACGAGCGGATGCCGCTGCTCTGGGGAGTCAGTCGCAAGTCGATGTTTCACCACCTGCTAGGACGAGAGGCCACCACTGACCGATTGGCTGGGAGCCTTGGCATCGCTGCTAGGGCGATTGACCTAGGCGTCGACATCATCAGAGTGCACGACGTCGCCGAACATGCCGACCTGTACTCAGCGATGAGCGCATTGGAGGTCGACTGATGGGATTACAGAGGAACGTCGTGGACATAGACGACGGGCTGAGGCTGGTCGGCACCGCCCACGTCAGCAGCGTCTCCGTCGAGCTAGTACGCCAGCAGATCGAGGAGTGGCGGCCGGACTTAGTAGCAGTGGAGCTGTGTGAGTCACGTAAGGCAGCGTTGCTGGAGCCGGACGGACTGGACAACGAGGACCTGCTGAAAATCCTCAATGAGGGTAAGTCGCACATGATCCTGCTGCAGTCGGCGCTGGCCGCCGAGCAGCGTCGGATGGGCATTGCCTCAGGCGAGAAGCCCGGGGCTGAGTTGCTCGCGGCGATAGAGGCTGCCGACGAGGCGGGGATTCCAGTGGAGTTGATCGACAGGGACGTCGTGATAACCCTCAGGAGAGCCTGGTCAAAGATGGGTCTCAGGGAGAAGTTCCGGGTCCTAGACGCCTTGCTGTGGCAGGAGGACGACGAAGAAGAGGCTTCGATAGAGGAGTTGCTCGAGGACTCGGACATGCTCAGTAACCTGATGGAGGAGGCTCGCGAGGTGGCTCCCGCGGCCGGCTCCGTTCTGATAGACGAGAGGGATGCCTTTCTAGCAGGCAGGATACAGCAGATTAGGGGCAAAGGCAAGGTTCTGGCCGTCATCGGAGCCGGTCACCTAGGCGGAGTCGAGGACCAGTTGTCAGAGCCAGCGATGGAGTCAACCTCGAGACTTAGGGAGCTCAGAGAGGAGCCCGGCAAATCGGCGTGGCCCAAGGCGCTAATGATTGCCATACCGCTGTTCCTCCTAGGTACGGTGGCGTGGATGGGTTACAATGGTGAGATGGAGTCGCTCAAGCAGACCGCTCAGGCATGGCTGGCCATCAACGCTGGACTGACTGGACTGGGCGTCCTGCTCGCTCGCGGACATCCTCTCTCGATTCTTGTCGGGGCTGTGGCATCCCCGATTACCTCGCTGAACCCCACTCTCGCTGCGGGCTGGTTTGCGGGATACACACAGCTGAAGGTCGCCGCCCCGACCGGCAGTGACGCGCAGGAATTCCTTGCGCTGGACAGTGTCTCTCTGTTCTGGAGAAACAAGGTCGGGAAGGTGCTCATGGTGACTGCGTTCGGGAACATCGGATCTGTGTTCGGCACGTGGATTGCGGCAGCTGGAATCGCCGGTTTCATACTGTGACGAGTCTAGCAAGTATCATTTGCCAATAGGAGGTGTCCGCCCTCATAGAGGGCGGACTATGGTCAATTACGGTTTCGTGATAGACAACAGGAAGTGCATCGGTTGCCATGCCTGCACGGTCGCCTGCAAGTCCGAGCATGATGTCCCAATCGGAGTCAATCGGACTCATGTCAAGTACATCGAGAAGGGGACCTATCCAGATGTCACCCGAGAGTTCAGCGTCCACCGCTGCAACCACTGTGAGGACTCACCATGCACGACGATTTGTCCAACGACTGCGCTGTTCACCCGTGAGGACGGGATAGTCGACTTCGACGACGATCGCTGCATCGGATGCAAGTCCTGCATGCAGGCATGCCCCTATGATGCCCTGTACATCGATCCGAACAAAGGTACTGCGGCTAAGTGCAACTACTGCGCCCACCGAATTGAGCACTCCTACGAGCCGTCCTGCGTAGTCGTCTGCCCGGTCGAGGCCATCATCTCAGGAGACCTCGATGACCCCAACTCGTCAATTTCCGGCTACCTCAACGAACACGAGACCATCGTGCGCAAACCCGAGTCCGGCGCCAAGCCAAACGTGTTCTACGTCGAGACCAGTGAAGAGAGTCTCGACCCTCATGCGACCGAGCGCTCCGGGGAGTACCTGTGGACAGACCAGGCTGCAGGAGTTGGCCACTTCGCTAAGTACGCTGAGCGAAGGTCTGGCGCCGCAGATACCCCCTCCATGATCGTCCAACTGGCCTTGGAGAAGAAGGCCAAGGCGGCCGCCCCCCGAGACCGAGCAATCATCCACGACGTCATGTCGAGGCTGGAGGAGGAGGCGGGCAAGCCGAAGCGCTCGTACGACCAGCCGTCCAAGGGGGTGCTCTGGGGCTGGGAGGTCTCCGCGTACGTGGTGACCAAGGCCATCGCAACTGGGACCTACCTGCTGGCGATGGCCTTGATGCTCTCTGGCATGCTGGAGATGACCGACGGGATGTGGTGGCGGCTGGTCATCGGCTGCACGGCCTTCCTCGGACTGACTGGCGTCCTCCTAATCCTCGACCTTGACCGCCCCGAGCGCTTCGTCTACGTTATGCTGCGCCCAAACTGGGACTCGTGGCTGGTCAAGGGTGCCTACCTGCTGGGGGGATTCGGGGGTGTGCTGGCCTGCAGCGGGGCGGTGCTGCTGTTCGGCCTCGATAGAATCTACCTAGAGTACTTGGCTTACGCAGGAGTCCCACTGGCCCTGCTCACCGGGGTCTACACTGCCTGGCTGCTGAAACAGGCTCGCGGTCGCTCGTGGTCCGAGGACGGTCTCCTCGAGGCCAAGATGATCTTCGAGATGGTTGTGGTCGGGGCTGGCGGCGTGCTCCTGATGGCTTCGCCCGGTATCCTGTCGATGCTTATCTTCGCCATCCTGATGGCCGTGGTCGCCAGTCATGCCCACGGCACGGTGATTAAACCGCAGCTGGAGACCCTGCACTGAGGTGAATTAGATGGCGCGGACCTTCATAGAATCGATAGCGCAGAAACTGCGCATCATCCCCGATCTAGATCGTGAGCATTCCTCACCCGAGTCCACTGACCTGCGCAAGTTCCCGGACCCCGAGGACTGGCACGACCACGTCGAACTCGACGCCAACGAGTGGCCCAAGCGCGTCGAGCGGCGGTACTCGCTGGTGCCGACCACCTGCTTCAACTGCGAGTCGGCTTGCGGTATGCTGGCCTACGTTGACAAGGAGTCTGAGGAGGTCGCTAAGTTCGAGGGTAATCCACACCATCCGGGGAGCCGTGGCAGGACCTGTGCCAAGGGGCCCGCCACGATTAACCAGATTAACGACACGGAACGTATACTCTACCCTCTGAAGAGGGTCGGTAAGCGAGGCGAGGGCGGCTGGGAGAGGATATACTGGGACCAAGCGCTGGACGAGATTGCAGCGAAGATTCGGGCCTCGCTGAAGACCGGGGCGAAGGATCGGGTGGTGTACCACGTCGGCAGGCCGGGCAACGAGGGCTACGTCGAGAGGGTGCTGAAGGCCTGGGGGGTCGACGGCCACAACAGCCACACCAACATCTGCTCTGCGGGGGCCCGCACCGGCTACAGCCTGTGGCACCACCACGACCGGCCCAGTCCGGACCACTCCAACGCCAAGGTCATCCTGTTGACCTCCTCACATCTCGAGACGGGGCATTACTTCAACCCGCATGCGCAGAGAATTCTGGAGGGAATGATGGATGGTGCCAAGCTCATCGTCATCGACCCGAGGCTCTCCAACACTGCTGCCATGGCGGACCACTGGCTCCCGACATGGCCAGGCAGCGAAACAGCGCTCTTCCTAGCCTGGGCCAAGATGATACTCGAGCGCGGCATGTACGACCGTGACTTCGTCGAGAACTGGGTCAACTGGGATGACTGGCTCGAGGCCGATTACCCGGAGGAGTCGCGGACCTTCGAGCGCTTCATCGAGTTGCTGCTCGAGGAGTACGCCGAGTATACTCCCGAGTTCGCCGCTGCCGAGTGCCGCATCCCCGTAGAGCAGGTAATCGAGGCCGGGGAGGCTGTGGCCGGCGCGGGTAGCCGCCTGTCAACGCACGTCTGGCGCTCGGCGGCCATCGGCAATCTCGGTGGTTGGCAGGTGGCGCGCGCCCTGCACCTGCTGAACGTGCTTACGGGGAGCGTGGGCAGCGAGGGCGGGACCTCGCCGAACTCGTGGTCCAAGTTCAGCCCCGAGCTGTTCGACGAGCCACCCGGACCTGACGGTTGGAACGAGCTTCACTTCCCACCTGAGTACACCCTCTCGCACTACGAGATGAGTCATATCCTGCCTCATCTAGTGAAAGACGGAAGGGGTGCGATGGATGTCTACTTCACCCGCGTCTTCAATCCGGTCTGGACATATCCCGATGGGTTCTCGTGGATTGGGATGCTGGAGGACGAGGAGTCCGTTGGATGCCATGTCGCGCTGACCCCGACTTGGAACGAGACGGCTTTCTTCGCCGATTACGTACTACCTATGGGGCACGCCTCGGAGCGTCACGACATCAACTCCTACGCCACCTCGGCGGGCAAGTGGGTGGCGTTCCGACAGCCGGTCCTGCGCGAATACGCCAGAAGAGAGGGTCGCGAGGTCGGGTTCACCCGCGAGGTCAATCCAGGCGATGTTTGGGAGGAGGATGAATTCTGGAACGAGTTGTCATGGCGTATCGACGACGGAACTATGGGCATCCGGGAGCACTTCATGAGTCCTTACCGCGAGGGCGAGCGCATCACCGTGGATGAGTACTACCAGTACACCTTCGAGCGCGTTCCTGGGCTTCCCGAGGCGGCGGCGGCGGAGGGTTTGGATGCACTCGGATACATGCGCAAGCACGGGGCCTTCCTGATTGAGGAGGCGACCTACGCCAAGCACGAGCAGGAGGGATGGCCGACGCCCAGCGGCAAGCAGGAGCTCTACTCACCGACAATGGTCGAGTTCGGCTACCCAGAGCACTCCATCCCTCACTACCGCATCCGCAGCCACGTCCACCCCGACAACCTGCAAGGAGATGACGAGTACTGCCTGCTGCCGAACTTCCGACTGCCGCAGCACATCCACTCACGATCGGCCAATGCCAAGTGGCTTGTCGAGATTGGTCATCGCAACCCGATTTGGATGCATCCCAAGGACGCCGAGAGGTTGGGAGTCTCCGAGGGTGACTTGCTGAAGGTGGAGACTGAGATTGGCTGGTTCGTCGACAAGGTCTGGATAACCGAGGGCATCAAGCCGGGAGTGGTCGGATGCTCGCACCACATCGGACGCTGGAGGAGGGCTCAAGATCGAGGCAACCGATATCTCAGCAACGAGGTCTCAATAGAGGACGTCGGTGAGGGGAGAAAACGCATGAGGACGGTCTCCGGAGTCGGGCCGTGGGAATCTGATGACCCTGATACCAACAGGGTGTGGTGGAGGGACGGCGGGGTTCACCAGAACATCACCCACGCGGTTCAGCCCGACCCGATCAGCGGCGCTCACTGCTGGCTCCAGAAGGTCAGGCTGAGTAAGCCCTCCGATGGGGAGCAGTACGGTGATGTCGAGGTCGACACAGAGAAGTCGTTCGAGTACTATCAGAACTGGAACCAAATGGCGAAGCAACGCGAGACTCACCCTCGTGGGGAGCGGCGCCCACTTTGGATGAAAAGACCGCTCTCACCAAAGAAAGAGCATTGGTTCGTCCCCGAGTGAGAATATTGATTCAGGGACTGCGTGCTCTCTGTGCCAAGGCTCCTCTGGGCCTGCCTGAAGAACCTGATGACACATCCTTAGCCGTAAGTTCTGAGGGATTATCTGAGACCTTGCCCCATTCAATCGTCGTCGTCCAGAATCGCTCATAGAAGTAATACATGATCAGTTTGAGAGGGATGCCGATTGCCGCAGCTGTCAACCCCAACATCACATTTCCTGACAATGCAAACACAACAACCATTGTTGTGCCACTCGCAATGATTCTCCACAGGAGAGTCTTGACGAAGGTGCGTTTTCGTGAATCCATCTCAATTACTCCGTCGATCCTATCCGCAACGCCTCCGCGAAGCTCCTAGAGCCATCCCACCCCATGATAACAGTGCGGAGCGGCATTGGCATCCCAATTAACCTGAATGGTCGCCCATCCAAGAGGATGGTAATTTTCGGACGCTTAAACTACAGCGGAAATTTCTTCCACCTCAATGAGCGCGTCGAATTTCTACTTGCTTTACCTTTACATCGACGTCCTCAAGTCCCCAATCCAACGCTGCCCAACCTCGCTCGTGGAGGTAATACAGTAGCATCTTGGTCACTACCTCGATACTGGCTATGCCGAAACCTACTGTCCAGCTTCCGGTAATGAGTCTGGCGATTATTATGGTGTCCGTAGTCGCGACGGTTCTCCAAGTCAAGGTCTTCACTAGGCTGCGTTTCCTGCCTGCGTGCCCTGTTCCTTCGATGTGATCTGGCAACTTCGCTTCCACTTGCAATTCTTCACCGTCTGGCGTTTCAATCACTATCTGCTCAATGTATTCTGTCATGGTATCCCTATGCTTTGCAGAGAGGCATGCAGGATAACCTCTCCTACGGCGAAAATACGAAAATCGGTCAAATCGACTCGATAATAACCGCGATTCCCTGACCGCCCCCGATGCACGCGGTGGCTATACCGAAACGCCCACCACTGCGCTTCAGTTCATGCGCCAGTGTCAGCACCAGCCTGGTCCCAGTCGCTGCAAGGGGATGACCTAGGCCCACAGCTCCCCCATTCACATTCACCTTTCCAACATCAAGACCTAGTTCCTGTATGCATGCAACGGCCTGACCTGCGAATGCCTCGTTGATTTCCCACCTATCTATGTCGCCCACGCCAAGGCCAGCCCTCTCGAGGGCTTTCCTGCTGCTCGGGACCGGACCGAACGCCATTATCGCTGGATCGAGGCCGACGATTCCCCAGTCGACGATACGGGCCAAAGGCTCGTCGCCGTCCGCTGTGGCCCTGCTTGCAGACTTGAGTACAACTGCAGCGGCGCCATCGACGACTCCTGATGCGTTGCCGGCGGTCACCAATGAGTCTGGACCGAAGTGCGGACGAAGTGCGGACAGTGACTCAGCGGTCGTCCCCCTGACGAAGTGGTCCTCGTCGCTGGCGCCCACTGGTCCGTCGGAAGTCTGAACCGTTACGACCTCGTTTTCGAACAGTCCCGAGTCTATGCTGCGTTCGGTCCTTGCGTGGCTCAGTGCGGCGAACTCGTCGGCCTGCTCTCGAACTACGCCGACGCGATGACATAGCCTGTCGCTTGTCTGCGCCATGAACGAGTCGCAGGTGTTGTCGACGAGGTTGGTGAAGAAGTAGTCCTCCATGTCTTTGGGCAGCACGTAGCCCTCCTGAGGAGGCCTGCCGAGCTTGTGTGAGTGGCGCTCGCCACGGAGCACGTGGGGGGCCTGCGAGAGATTCTCCATCCCGCCTGAAACCACTACCTCCGCCTCGCCCAGCATAATCATCTGCGCGCCGGTGACAATCGACTGAGCGCCGCTGCCGCACAGGCGGTTGAGAGTGAGCATGGGCACCTCCTGCGGTATGCCAGCATTGAGTCCGGCATGACGGGCTCCATAGATGGCCTGCCCGGAGGTCTGCAGCGCGTGGCCCATCACCACGTGATCGACAGATGAGGGGTCGGTCCCTGTCCTCTCTAGTGCGGCGCGGATGGCGATTGAGCCGAGTTCCTCGGTAGAGACGGAAGCGAGGCGTCCACCGGCCTCACCGTCACCGCGCTTGCCGCCCAACCACTCGCAGAACGGTGTCCTAGCGCCCCCTACGATGACTACGCCGTCTTCGCCCATGCGAAGCCCATCGGGCGCCGCCTCATGAGCGTGACTGTCCCGGAGGGACAGTCCTCACTCGCCGTCTTCCCCTTCTTCCTCGGACATCGAGCCGAGGTAGTCCGGCAGGTCGACTCCAGCCATCTTGGCCACGTCGTGTATCGGAGGCAGGCTCTGGACGAGGCTGCTCACGAAGTTGCTCGTGGCGGACGAGCCGTCGTCGTTGTTGCCGCCGTCCCAGACGGTGACCTTGTCGATCTTTAGGTTGCGTATAGCCTCGACCTGGGCCGCCACCATGCTCTCGATCTTTTCGACCATTAGCAGAGTTGCAGCGGCCTTCGGGTCGCCAGAAGCGCTGTTGACGAGATTCTGATATCCCTTCGCTTTGGCATCGAGAACCTGCTGGATACCCTTAGCCTCTGCCTCGTAGACTGCTAGAATCGCGTCGGCTTCACCACGGGCGACGCGTCGCTGACGCTCGGCTTCGGCTTCGGCAGCAATCTCAATCTGCTGCTTCTGGATGTTCTCTCGGACGATCTCACTTGCTTTCAAGCGCTCTTCCTCCTCGCCGGCAAAGGCACGTTGGATGGCAGCCTCGGACTGAGCCGTAGCGACGTCGGCCCTCTGCTTTGCACCGGCTTCCGCCTCCTTGAGGTCGGCGTTTGCATTGGCTATCTCGGCCTGAGCCATGTTCTCACCGGAGACTGCAATAGCCTCTTGGTTCTCCACGTAGACTCGCTGGTCTGCCTCGGCTGCCTTGCGTCCCTTAGCGGCCTCGGCCACGTTCTCAGCGACCTGGACCTCGCGAGTCTTGTCAGCCTGTGCAGCTCCAATGGCACCGTCACGCTCGGCGTTGGCTACATCGACACGGGCATTCTCCACTGCAGTCGCTGCAGCCTTCTTACCAATACTCTCGATATAGTCGGAATCGTCGGTGATATCGACTATGTTCACGTTAATTAGCTTCAGTCCGACCTTCTCTAGTTCCTTCTCGACGTTGTGGTTGATGTCTTCGAGGAACGAGTCGCGATCCTGGTTGATCTGCTCGATGGTCAGGGAAGCGACGGTCAGACGCAACTGACCGAGGATTATCTCCTCGGCCATCTGCTCGATGTCTTCCATCTTCAGCCCTAGCAGCCTCTGTGCGGCGTTCTGCATGATGTCGTCTTGGATACTGATGCCGATGGTAAAGGTACTCGGTACGTTGATTCGGATGTTCTGTTGAGACAGTGCGTTCCTGAGGTCGATGTTGATGGTTATCGGAGTCAGAGGCAGGTAGGCGTAGTCCTGTATGAGTGGCCAGACCAGTGCTGCACCACCATGTATCGTCCTAGATGGACGACCCTTGTCGGTACGGCCGTAGATGACCATCACCTTGTCTGGTGGGCACCTCTTGTACCTCTGCGCGAAGAATATCGTCACCGCCACAAGTACCAGTACAGTCGCAAAAATCATTGTTGTCAATAGTGCTCCACTTTCAGCCATTCAGCATCGCCTCTAGCCCTAAGAGGGCTCATGAGGTCATGAAGGCTTTCCCTGCACTCTCACAAAATCCCGTTAAGGGGGATTTTCTCACTTTCTTTTGACTACGAGAATCTCGCCCATCGTGTCGACTACTTCGATGAACTCGCCGCTGCCGATTTCGGCGTCGTCGTGGGACTTAGCGTTCATCGTCCTCATGCTACCGCCGAAGTTGACTTGCACCTGCCCGGCGCCGTTGTGAGGGATTCTCAGATAGACGCTGCCGGTAGCTCCAATCGCCTCGGAAATCGCCACTGTCCCGTCCGACTGGAGGGTGATGAACAACTGGAACAGCTTCCCAGTCCCGTACATAGATGCAAAACCAGCCGCACCACCGACTGCGATAGCAATCGTAGAGGTCTCGGTGGACTTCAAGGTATAAAGTCCGGCAAGACCGAAGAACATCAGGAAGGCCATGAGTCCCTGGAATGTCAGTGCCTTGAACGAGGCATCGGCCCCAAGATCGCCGACTCCTTCCATCCCGAGTAGTCCCTCAAAGATGTCCGCAGCCACGCCGCCAATCATCATCAAGGCGAACCAGAGCAGGAAAAGTATCCCTCCAACGAGGGCGGAAGCTGCGAATAACATCTCAAGACCGGTGGCGTCTCCGAAGCCCAGCAACTCGAATATGTCGAAAGAATCGAGCAGTCCCATTGATTCGAAAGGAGAGGCATCCCCCCTTTACCCATTCGGCGGCGTGATGGGGCCAATAACGTCATTTCCGCTGCCGGATCTCGGCGAAGTACCTCTCGAGACCGAAAATCGGACCTACTGATAGACCTGTCACCAAGGCAGAGAGTATGAGGGTGAGGTCACTGGACAGATACCTCAGGAGAAAGTCATAGACAATCATGAATATCAGGATGAGCAGGATAGGGATGGTCACCCTACGCAGGAACATGTGGTACCCGCCAAACATTTCGTAGGCCGGGTTGTCGATGACGCGGTCGACCATCTGGTCTATGCCCTGCTTGGGCTTGTCCATGCCTCACCTGCTAGTTTGCCAGCCATGCCATGGCCGCGATGAATGCGAGAACGCTTGGGACGACGACGGTGGTCAGCGTCTTGGAGACGGGTTTCGGATCCACACGATGGAGTTGCCCGGTGTCTTCCCTAGACATCACAGAGTTCTCGATCTTGTTGTATGACTCGGAGAACTCCTTGTGGTGTCTGGCGACGAAAATCAGCAAATACAAGCCAACCAGCACCGTGCTTCCTCCGGTCACCTCCAGAAAGGCCCCGAGCAGTGCCAGTGCCGGATCTGCTGCTATACTCGACCCTATAAACAACTGCGTGAAGCCAGCCAAGAAGAAAAGTACGGAGTCCGCTCTCGCCATCGTAAAGACCGAGACGCAAGGGGGAAATTAACCTGTTCCCGGCGGGCTATCGCTAACCGGTCTGGCTGCTGGGCCTGTCCTCCCACACGGCCCATGTTCCCTTAGCCGTGGCAACAAGCATCCCGTCGGCTGTCACTAGCCTTCCCTCCATGTGGGCGAGATTCCTGCCCCTCCGGACGACCTCGCCCGTGGCGATGAGACGGGCGCCCGCTCCGACCGAGTTCAGGTAGGATATGTCAATCTGGGCGGTGGCGCACCACTCCTCCTTCGCCAGCGTGGTGACCAGCGTGCCTCCCATCGCGGAGTCGAGCAACGTGGCGTGGATTCCCCCATGTGCGACGCCACCCATATTCAGGTGGTCCTCGGTGATCTCGCATTCGACCACGCACTCCCCCTCGCTGAATTCGGTGACCTCGAAGCCGATGGTCTGGGCGAGCTGAGTCAGTCTTGGCAGGCCCTTCTCATCGCTCATGCAGTCACCTCTCCGGTCTGCACGGCCCATAGTCGAGAGTACAGGCCGCTGCTCTCGAGAAGTTCCTCATGAGTCCCGGTCTCCGAGATTGCCCCGTCGCCGATTACCGCAATCACGTCGGCGTTGCGCACCGTGGACAGACGGTGGGCGATGATGAGCGTGGTGCGGCCCACCGAGATTCTCTCAATTGAGCGTTTGAGGGCTGCCTCGGTCTCGTTGTCGACGTTGCTGGTCGCCTCATCAAGCACCAGCACCGGTGCGTCCTTCAATACGGCTCTGGCGATGGCGATTCGCTGACGCTGACCGCCTGACAGCCTGTGGCCGCCCTCGCCGATGTCAGTATCCCAGCCATCCGGAAGCTCCTCGATGAAACTCAGCGCCTCGGCCACGCGAGCGGCCTCCACCACAGTCCCGTCATCTGCATCGGGGTCGCCGTAGCGCACGTTGTCACGCACCGAACCGGGGAACAGCGTGGTGGTCTGGCTGACCAGCGATATCGAGCCCCTGAGCGACTCCAGTGTGAGTTCCCTGACATCGTGGCCGTCGAGCTTCACGATGCCGGAGTCGGGGTCGTGGAACCTAAGCATCAGGCGGACGAGGGTGGTCTTACCCGAGCCGGTCGAGCCGACCAGCCCGACCGTCTTGCCAGCAGGGACCGTGAGATCGATGTCATTGAGGACTATCTCGCGATTCGGGTATGAGAACCCGACGTCACTGAACTCTATCTCACCACGTACCGATTCGAGGTTCCTGTCACCCTCAACTATGCCGACCTCCGTGTCCAGAAGGTCGAGTACGCGAGCGGTCGAGGCCATGGCCCGTTGGTAGAGGTCGAAGGTCTCACCGAGGCGGGTCAGCGGCCACAGCAGGCGCTGGGTGATGAACACGATAACGGAGTACGCACCGAGACTGATGCGCCCCTCCAAGGCGAACCAGCCCCCGACCAGCATATTTGCGGTGAAGGCGAACAGAATGGCCATGCGGATGATGGGGACGAACGAGGCCGAGAGGCGGATTGCCTCGCGATTGGCGTCTCTATAGGACGTCGAGGCATCCTCAACCCTCTCGACCTCGCGCTCCTCGGCGGTGAACGACTTGATTGTGGTGATGCCGTGGAGGTTGTTGTTCAATAGCGCGTTCAGGTCCGCTACCTTGCCCCTGACCTTGGTGTAGCGGACGCCTATCCTGCGCTGGTAGATGAAGGAGCCAGCTACAATGATTGGGACGGGTAGGATAGCAAGCAGCGCTACCTCTGGAGCGACCGACACCATGATTGCTCCGACCACAATGATGGTGGTAGCGACGTGGAGTAGATCCGTCGCACCTTGGTCGAGGAAGCGTTCCAACTGGTTGACGTCATCATTCATAATCGCCATCAGGCTACCTGTGGACTGTTCGGAGTACCACTGCATCTCAAGGTCCTGGATGTGAGTGTATGCCGACATCCGGAGCTCGTGCTGGGCGGTCTGCGCCAGATTTCTCCATAACACTGCGTAGAAGTACTGGAATAACGATTCCAGAACCCAGATGACGACGGTTATCGCAGTCAGTATGTACAGCTGGTCGTACACGTCGGGATGGCCCATCTTGGCGAGGAAAGAGTCCTCCCGGGTAGCGACCACGTCGATGGCCATACCTATCAGGACGGGTGGAGCGAGGTCCCATACCTTGTTCACGACAGAGCACAGCGAGGCTAACAGAACGGTGCCCCTGTGCTGCCTGAGGTGCGAGAGAAGCCGCATCAGGGGATGGTTGCTCCCAGTCATGCCGGAGCGTTGCCGGATTGGTGTTTGAAGATACTCATCGAGTCAGCAATTCAAAGGACTACAGGACTCAGGTCCACTGCTGAGCCCAGGAGTCATAGAGCGCTACACTCAGCTGCCCTGTGGCGTTGGTTCGGATGTGGTAGAGATCGCTGTTGGAGAAGTATCCAGGGGAGAGGAAGTCGATCCAGGTGAACTCCCACCATGTGCCATCATCCAGAGTAACGTTCGAGGTGCCTTGATCGAGCCGCATCATTGCGACCGAGGTCGCTTCCCCCTCTACACTTGAGAGGCCGTGGAATTCAAGCTCGGATGGCTCGATGTCCGAGTCCATCCCCTCGGGAACTGCCCCGGACCAGACCGTCAGGTCGCCAACGGCTATCGGCTCGGCATCTAGGCTGAACTCGACCGGTGTGCGAGGCAGACCCTCGAGCAGTTCGATGGTCACGTCCTCCCCGGTCATCACCTTGAGTCTGAACTGCTCCTCGTCACCCGAGTATGTCTCAATCCCGACAATCATCGGGGGGCTGCCTGTCAACTCGATGATGATGCTGTGCGTAGCGTTGGTGGCCGTAGCCACCTGCTGTAGGGACAACAGGTCGCCCGAGATGGTCCAATCGAGGTCTGCCACGGAGGCGATATCGAATCCGAACGGCGGCCACATCCCCTCCGGCTGCTCGCTTGAGAGCTGGGCTAGCTCGGCGAACGGATCGGCGTACTGTGGGAGGGCGTCCCGGCCCTCGTACCAGTCTCCACCGACCCTGATGTTGGTGGTCTGCTGACCCTCGATGACCTCGCTGTCGAGGCTCGAGGTGCCTACGGTGAACCTCATCGCTATCGACCTCAGTTGCGCCACATCGTCCTTGGCGACATTCCAGTAAATCTCGGCGAACTGGCCCTGATTGTCGTAGGTGGTAGAGGTCTCCACCCTGAGACTCTCATACTCCTGCGCATAAGCGAGCACGTCGAAGGCTCCGGGAGAGGAGAG
The DNA here is from genome assembly GCA_030748335.1 of Candidatus Thalassarchaeum sp. GTDB lineage: Archaea > Thermoplasmatota > Poseidoniia > Poseidoniales > Thalassarchaeaceae > Thalassarchaeum. Next base: position 17,544 of record JASMMD010000020.1, read on the forward strand.
GAACTCGGAGAAAGCGGACGAATTCAGCGGGAAGCAACCGTCCTCTGGGCAGTCGTCGCCCGGCACCGAGAGGCAACCGGTCAGCAGGGGGCAGAGTAGCAGGAATGTGGTCAGGGTGACGCCTCTCACGGCCGCTTGCGGGAGGGTTGGGGTGATGAGCCTATTCGACAGCGGTCATTCAAACCGGGTGTTCGCGCTTGCGTCGCGCCTATATGGGACGCCCAAGGAGCGATGGATGCAGGGAGCGTGTGGTGATGACCTCGGACATCCTCGTAGTCTACAAGAAGAACTTCGAGGACGTGCACGACAAATCGCTGGAGAGGGTCCGTGAGTCACTCGACGAGCTGGTCCGGGACAGAGGCACTGCAATCACCTTCAAGGCACGGGAGACAGTCACCAGGGAGGACTTCGCGGGTCGTGACCTGGTGGTTATCCTCGGTGGCGACGGGACCTTGACCTCAATTGCCCACTCCATCGACTCCGAAACCCCGGTGATGGGGGTCAACAGCCATCCCCAGGACGATGATGAGGATGGTTCGTACGGGTTCTACATGGGCAGCGACCCCGAGCACTTCGACTCCGACATCAGGGCCGCCCTCGATGGCGATGCGATAGTGAACGTCCTGCCGAGGCTGCAGGCCGAGATCGTGACGACCAGCGGCAAGAGGATTCTCTCTGACCCGGCGCTGAACGACCTAATCATTGCCAACACGCACCAGTACCAGCCCTCGAGGTACAGGTTGCAGAGGGATGAGTTGAGCAACGAGGGCGGAATCGACGTCGTGCAGCGCTCATCCGGATGCCTGTTCTCGACATTTCTCGGGCAGGGGGCGTGGTTCCGACACGTCGTGGACATCGAGGGCACTACATTCCCGCTCAGTCAGCTCGACTCGTGGTACCTGTTCGCATCTCGTGACCTGCCTAGGCAATCGAGGGCAGACGACGGCTCGTACTGGGCCTGGACGAGCGATGCCACCGTGATAACCAGCGACATGCACCGCGGCTACATCGTCAGCGACGGCTGGGACGAGACTCACTTCACTAGAGGGGCGAAGGTGACAGTCGACCTCAGTGGGCCGACCCTGCAACTGCTTACTTTCCGCAGGACTATCCACGACAGGGTGGCTCATTGGATAGAGGCCTAGAATCCGAGTTCATCCAAGTCGACGTCGCTGTTCATGTTGACCCTGACAGGGAAGGCGAGGGTCACCTTCTCCTCCTCAAAGCGCCTGAGGATCTCTGTGACGAAGGAGGACTTCGAAGACCTCATCTTGCGTGCGTTATCGACATAGTATCGAATCTCCATGATGACTTCCTGTTCGCCGAAGTCCCTCAGTACGACTCCAGGGGGCTTTGGCTTATCGATAATCTCAGGATGGTTGTTTGCAATGTCCTTCACGATCTCCTCCGCCTTGGTGACGTTGCTCCATGTGGCTGTGAGTCCGAGGCGAATCCTGACTCTGAGTTCACTATGACTGAAGTTAGCCACCGCATCCTTGGTCAGCAACTTGTTCGGAATCGTCAGTAAGACTCCGTCGGTAGATCGGACATGGGTGGTGCGCAGACCGATTTCCACCACGTCCCCCCAACTGCTGTATATTCCTCCCAGTTTCTTCGGTAGCAGTATTCGCTCGCCCTCTCGGAACGGCCTGTCAATGATGATGAAGATGCCAGCAATGACGTTCTCCATCGTGTCTTGGGCGGCAAAGGCCACTGCTAGGCCGAAGATGCCCAGCGCGGCAACGATTCCGGTGACGTTGATACCAAGCTCGCTCGCGGCTGTCAGTATGACGATGGCCCACATTGCAACACCTGCGATGCGGAACATGAAATTCTCGAGTCCCTCGTCGAATTGGGTCTTATCGAACAACCTCCTGAGGTATCTCTTGGCTATCTTGATGAGAGGTATGCCGATGACGATTACCAGCAGCGCAGAAACAGGTCCCGTATCCAATAATTCCGTGGCGCAGTCGAAGGTCAATTCGAGGCCATTTGGCATATCCTCAAGGCAACTCATGCATTTTCGGCCTTACCTGCGGTTCAAATGAGTAGCGGCAGTAATCCGGGTCAATAAGCCGATTACAATATCTGTTCTAGGAACAGCTTGGTTCGCTTGTGCTTAGGGTTGGTGAAGAACTCCGCAGGGGTGTTCTCCTCGACCAGTTCGCCCTCGTCGAACAGGATGCACCTGTCAGCGACCTCTTTGGCGAAGCCCATCTCGTGGGTCACGACAATCATCGTGACGTCCTCTTTTGCGAGATCTATCATGACGTCGAGGACCTCCTTGATCATCTCGGGGTCCAGAGCCGAGGTCGGCTCGTCGAACAGCATAATCTTGGGGTCCATCGCCAAAGCGCGCGCGATGGCGACTCTCTGCTGCTGGCCACCGGAGAGGCCGCTTGGGTACTTGTAGGCCTGCTCGGGGATTCCGACCTTCTCTAGCAGTGCCATCGCCTGGTCCTCAGCCTCCCTCTTTGGTACTCCCTTGACCTTCATCGGAGCTAAGGTGATGTTCTCCATGATGGTAAGGTGCGGGAAGAGGTTGAACTGCTGGAAGACGAATCCTATCTCGGCCCTGATGTACTTCATGTCGGCCACGGTGGTCTCGTCGTCCACAGTGATTCCGTCAATCACGATCGTGCCGCCGCTGTGCGGCTGCAGGCGATTGAGGGTCCTGATGTAAGTAGACTTGCCCGAGCCCGAAGGACCCAGGATGACGATGATCTCGCCCTTCCTCACTTTGATGTCTATCCCCTTCAATGCCCAGAAATCTCCGAAGTTTACTTTCACTCCCTTAGTATCAATAATGTTCTCAACATTACTTGTTCCCGGTTTATCGTCCCTATCGTATTCACTCATGCTGCTTCTCCTCCACCTTCTCTGACCAGTCCAAGACCCTTCTCGATCTTCATCGAGATCCTGGATAGGTAGAATGCGAACACCCAGAAGACAAGGGCGGTGACGTACAACGGCTCTAGGAAGTTACCGAGGAAGCGCAAGTCCGTGGCTGGTAGGTCCTTGGCCAGTTTGAAGAAGTCGAGTATGTTGATGATGAACAGAAGCGTCGTGTCCTTCCACAGTCCGATAAAGACGCTGACAATCGAGGGCAGCGTGGTCCTGACTGCATTGGGGAGCTCGACCTGCATCTTGGTCTGGAAGGGGGACAGGCCGAGGGCCAATGCTGCCTCCTTCTGACCGGAGTCGACGGCCTGAAGACCTCCCCTCAGGACCTCGGCGATGTAGCACCCGCCGAATATCCCGAACATCAGGAGCATGCGCATGATGTCTTCCGCATTGTAGAACGGATCCATCATATCAGGCATCAGGAAGACGGCGAACCAGAGCCAGCAGATCAGAGGGCCCGAACGGACCAGTTCGATAAGGGCGATTGATGGTATACTGAAGAACGGCTGGTCGCTCTGGCGCCCGAAGGCAAGAACCACTCCGATACCGAACCCGAGGACACATCCTGCGGTCGCTACGATTAGGTTGACGAACAGCCCGCC
>JASMMD010000021.1 GCA_030748335.1 Candidatus Thalassarchaeum sp.
CTGCCTGACGCCAACACCGGACCGGTCTACGAGACAGCACCCTTCGAGGAGGGAATCTGGATTGCCGGACTACCTCGGCTGCACGTGGATGTCAGCACCACGACCATCGGCGGCCAGATCTACGCCCTGATGGAGGACTGCGACGAGTCTGGCCAATGCATCCACCTAGGACACGCCATCATGGACCTGCGCTACCACGAGGGAGGGACCGAGGAGCAGGTCTGGATCCCGCTGCTGCAGACAATCAACGCCAAGATGGAATTCTTCACGATAGACGCCTACGTGGACGCCAACCACACCATCAGGCTGAGCCTGTTCTCCACTGGAGACGATTACCTGCCTGCGAGCACGAGCTCAGTTGTCACCGTCCAAGAGGGCACTGGGTCAACATTGCAGCTGGACATCATCGACCCAGCTGACAAGCTGTGGTTCGACCCTCCGACCTGCACGCATTCGGTTTGCCTAGACTGGCTGAACCAGACGGCTGATCTTACTTGATGCCGCCCTTCTCGTAGCGACGGGTCCACTTGAGCCGGCGCGGATTGCGCTTGAGTTTGAGCATGTTCTTGCGGGCCTTACTGTCCTTGAACCAGAACACGCTACCGTCGCGCTTGATGTACATCATGCCGGTGCCAGGCTCGATTTCCTCGTGAGTGAAGCTGCAGATGCGGCGCTCGGGCATCGAATCACCTCCGACCGCCAATGCTGCGGGCCTCGCGTCCGGTGTCCCTCAGCATCAAAACGTCCCCGACCCGAACCGGGCCCAGCACGTTGCGCGCGATGATACGACCGATGTCACGCGGGTTGGCCGCGTCGTTGACGCGGACCTTGACTTGGATGGCCTCGCCGCTCATTCCGGTGCGGCCGACGACCTCGACGACCTCCGCGGGCCAAGCCTCCTGTGCCATTTCGAATCACTCCGGTAAACTCACTCCGACAGCGTCGAGCAGTGGCCGTTGACTTCCTTGAACTTGTCCTCGGCCTCATTGTCGACGTCCATCACCGCGATTGCAGCTGTCCTGGTGCCCAGACTCATTCCCGCTGCCTCGGCCAGATACGCTTGGTCCTCGACGTAGATGAAAGGGATCTCCTTCTCGCGACAAATCATCGGGATGTGGGCCAGAAGTTCGCCGGGGTTGACGTTCTCAGCCATGACTACCATCTTCGCGTTGCCGCGCTCGGCTGCCTTGGTTACTTCGTTGGCGCCCTTCTTCAGACGACCTCTTCCATCCTTGCCTAGAGTCTTGACCATCTCGTAGACTTGCTCTTGTATGTCGCTTGGGGTTTCAAATGCTATGTGTACACTCATTGGAACTACTCCTCGTGTGGGTAAGCCGCCGCACGGCGTGGCCGATATAAACGAAACGGATTCGATGCAATCGACCGTAGGTCGCCTGTCTTACTCCATCAGCCGCTGTAGGCCCCGTGCTAGGGCCGGTGCCGCACTGACCACAGCTCTTGGATTGGGCAGAGAATCGGTGCTGTGCACGCCATCGACGTGATTGGCCAGGCGCAGTATGGCTCCACCGGTGAACAGGCCGTGCGTGCAGGCGGCGTGGACCTCGGTCGCACCCTGCCGGCGCAACGCGTCGCTGGCCCGGCAGATGGTCCCGCCGGTGCTGATCATGTCGTCGACAATCGCGACCACCTTGCCGCCGACATCGAGGTCCTTGGGAGTGTGCTCAATTGTGTGGGCATCGATCCTAGTCTTCTCAAGATAGGAAAAGTCGCAACCTATCAAGCCGGCCACCTCGGTCGCCCTTGAGATCGCCCCTTTGTCCGGGCTGAGCACAAAATCGGGGGAGACCTCCGACTGTAGGCGGTCGGCTATCTCGGGCATCGAGCTGACGAACTCGATGGGGACGTCCATGCCCTCAAGCACCGCTGGCTCGTGCAGATCGAGGATAGCGATACCGTCGCAGCCACGGGAGAGAATCTCAGCGATGACACGCGCGGAGACCGCCTCGCCCCTAGAGAAGCGCTTGTCCTGCCGTGAGTACCCGTAGTACGGGATCGCTAGAAACACCCCACCGCCGACGTCATCCATGCTCTGCGGCTCCTCGCCCTTGAGGTTGGAGAGATCACCCCTGCGGACGTCGGCTATGGCCTCCAGCAGCAGCAAGGTGCTGACTATCCCCGAGTCTGGGTAGGTGTTGGAGACTAGCACCACCGGCTCGGAGCGCACGGCGTCTATGGCCTCGGTCGGGACTCTCACGTAACCCTCACCATCGGGGAATCTACGACTCTCGAGTTCGATGTACTGCATCCCCATCAGAGGAGCCAGAGAGGATGCCACACCACGGCCGGACGAGCCACTAACCACGGGCATGTGACAGGGAGCCGACCTGAAGGCCCTTCATGACTCTGCCGACAGCAACCCGGGTCGATTTGGTGGGCACGACAGGATTTGAACCTGCGACCTCCCGGTTATCAGCCGGGTGCTCCAGCCAAACTAAGCTACGCGCCCTTGAGCAGGCGTGCGAGAACCGAATCCAATTTCAAGATGTTCCTGATGGACTACTCCTCTTCAGGAGCCTCGCTGTTCAGTTTGAGGTAACTGGGCAGTGTCACTAGCCTCTTAACCGAGCATCTCAGTATGATCTCATCCAGTCTTGCTGTTGTTCGCCCCAACTGTCCGACCGGGACCACGATGGTCTCGGGCAGGTTGTGTCTGGAGCGCATAATGTAGTGTGGCTTGATGACCAGTCCCTTGTACGTCCGCTTGATTTTCACTAGGTCAATCACGTTGCCCAGATCCATCCCGTCGTTGTCCAGGACGGCTCTGTCCAGCAGTTCGTCGGGCGCCCACAGCTTCTCGTCTATCCTCACCGTGTTTCTCCATCTGCGCTGCAGCTCCCGCATCGACTTCGACAGCTTCACACCGCCGTCCGTCCGTATGCTGTGCACCAGCTCCTTCGATAGCGGAGCGAACTCCGCTGGCTTTCTCATGTATTCCTCTGCTACGTCGTCGACGACCTTGATTCGCATCGATCGCACGAGCTCGTCGCGCGGATGGAATCGCTCGCCAATAATCACGCCGACCCTAGTCTCGCCTACGTAGACATCCCTCTCCAGTAGTTCCTGTATTCTGTATTCATCACTCATTCAAATCCCCCCCCGTTGGGAGGAGAAGTGCATCCCCCGGGCAGTTCTCCTATGCTTCCAGCGGCCTGCTTGGCACTTATACTATCCGTTAACAAAGACTGATAATCCAATTGGAATATTCATTCTATAGGTAAATTTTCAATTGAAAAACTAAAGTGAGTTTGATTTTTTGTATGATTATCGGAAATCGTGTTTCTCCCGATTCCGGGCACCGTTCGTGGATTCTGTGAATCCGATTCCGGAGAATATTGATGTGGGCGTTGACACTCCCGCAGCCGATGGGAGGCGGGATGGAGACACTAGCGGAGATTCGCGATAGCACCGGTGAGTCCAGAACCGTCGGATTAGGTGACGGGGTGGTTCGTGACTTCCTAGAGTCGGACCCCTCGTTGAGCAGGGCGATCGAAGAGGCATCCGACAACTTCCAGAGCCTCAGGGGTGACCTGGGAGACAGGCTGTTCGAGATGGATGAGGCCGACCTCGTGTCAGAGCTCCAATCGGACTATGTGAACTTCTACAAGGCCCCGACCGTCAATCCGTACGTTGCGATAGCCGCTCGAGGCCCGTGGATTATCACTTCCCACGGAGCCGTGCTGCACGATAACGGCGGCTACGGCATGCTGGGGATGGGACACGGTCCTGACGATGTCATCCACTCGATGCAGCAGAACTGGGTGATGGCCAACGTGATGACCCCGTCCTTCAGTCAGAAGCGCCTAGCTGACAGGCTCCGTAAGGAGGTTGGCCACAAGAGGGGAGGTTGCCCATTCTCAAGATTCGTCTGCCTCAACAGCGGCTCCGAGTCAGTCACAATCTCGATGAGGATCGCGGATGCCAACACCAAGTCGATGACCGAGAAGGGCAGTCGTCATGAGGGCAAGCCCACCAAGATGCTGGCTCTGACCAACGCTTTCCACGGGAGGACCCAGAGGCCAGCCATGATATCGGACTCGTGCAGCGAGGGCTACGAGGAGAACTTGGCTACCTTCAGAGACCGCGACAATGTGATGTTCGTTGACTCCAACGACGTCGGGGCACTGAGGGCCGCATTCGCCCGCGCCGACAACGAGGACTTCTTCATCGAGCTGATGGCGATGGAGCCGGTGATGGGGGAGGGCAACCCCGGGCAATGCGTCACTAGGGAGTTCTACGATACCGCACGCTCGCTTTGCACGGCGCACGGAAGCATGCTCATCATTGACTCCATACAAGCCGGCCTGCGCGGCCAGGGCTGCCTGAGCATCGTCGACTACGATGGCTTCGAGGACTGCGAGGTTCCGGACATGGAGACCTGGTCCAAGGCACTCAACGCGGGGCAGTACCCACTTTCCGTGGTCGGTCTTTCCGAGGCCGCCGCGGAGTTGTACGTTGTCGGCATCTACGGCAACACGATGACCACCAACCCAAGGGCCCTGGAGACTGCGATATCGGTGCTAGACAGGATAACCCCTGAGCTGAGACAGAACATCAGGGATCGCGGAGTTGAGTTCGTGAGCAAGCTCGAGGCGCTTTCCGAGGAGATTCCAGGAACCATCACCAAGGTCCGTGGCACCGGTCTGCTGCTGTGCGCCGAACTGGACCCCGAGACCCTACCCGTCATCGGCTTCGGTTGTGTCGAAGAGTGGTGCAGAATCAACGGCCTCGGCGTCATCCATGGTGGCCAGAACGCCCTGAGGTTCACCCCACACTTCGCCATAACCACGGCAGAGATCGACCTGATTATCGACGTCCTGCGTGACGGACTTCGCCACTTCACATCGGCCGAGAGCGTCCAAGCAGAGTCCGCGGCGTAGTGGTAGGATGCCCAAGACAGTCCACATCAGTGGCGCAGTAGACGCTTTCTATCACGCGCTGGCCGACAGGCTTCATCGCGCCGGGGCAATGCTCACTGATGACCCCAACGAGGCTGAGGTGACCGTCGGTCTGGGCGAGGGCGCTAGCGGGGATGTCGCGATAGTGCCCGCTCACGTCGAGCACGGGGAGGCCAGCCTAGTCGTCAGAATCCACGACCTGCTGGTTCCCGAGGGAGCCATCGACTGGAGCGAGGAGATTATCCATGAGTGGGCTGATTGGGTCAAGGACGGAGCCGAAGGAATCCATCCTCCTGACATTGAGGCGAGGCACTGGGTTCACGTTAGGGATGCAACAGATGCTCTCTCCCTGTTGATTCTGTCCGACACCGACGCGGCTGTTCAGGGCGTGATAGACATGAGCGGCAGGAGAGCATGGACGCCCAAGTCAGTGCTCGAGGAGATGACGCTGCTGTGGTCGCGCTTCACCAACGCCCTGCACCACAGCCACACCGTTCAATCCCTGACCGAGAACACCAGTCCGGCTGCCTCCAGCTACCGACCTAGGAACTCCCGCCCTGATCTGGGCCCATTGCATGACGCGCTGCTCAAAGCAGGTGGGGACGGCTGGCGCCCACTGGTCTCCATGAGGGTGGCCCTGATGGAGGTATTCGCTCACAGGGACGAAGATTCAACGTGAGTTCTTGTCGGACTGTACCTGCTTCCTGACATCCTGTGCGGTTGTCTTGCAAGCCTGCATGGCCTTCCTAACTCGTGTTCCTGCGGCGTTGTTGCCGCGGTCGTGCTTGCCTGCGTCGCCAAGCGCGTCATTTAGTGCATCAATCATTCCCTGTACCATCGATTCAACGGACATGAGGGCGCCCGCTCTGCTGACCGCCTTTATGCATTTGCACGGCATCAGTCGGGTAGTCGCCCACTAGTCCCGGAACAGGTCAGCGCCGAGTAGGGGTAGCAGCAGCGAAGCATCACCCTCCACAATCACCTGCGGCGCATCGGGGCGAACCTTTCCCCAAGAGACTGCCTCGCGCAGGCGTGCGCCCGAGAGTGAACCATCATGCTCGGGGGCGGTGGTGATGCCTACGGCGGAGTCCAGACCTCCGCGATACTGGTTCCACCAGATTACGTGATGCTTTGAGATGCCCCCTCCTACCATCAGTGCATGACTCTCCTCCGCGGTCCAAGTTAGGTCTGAGAGAATCTGCTCGTCGGCCAGGAAGTCTACCATGAAACCAGGGCTCTTCTGCCGGTGCATGAACAGCTGCGAACCTATCGCGCCGTCGGAGAGTCCGGGAATGACGATGGGTATGCGGTGTTTGGCCGCCCAGTGCAACAGCGACCCCTCATCCTCGATTCGGTCACCCATTGCCCAGCAGAGTTCGACCGAGCCGAAGCCCAGCCACGGGTTGTCTGGGCGCTCGGCGGTACGCTCCTCCTCAATCTCCTCCAACCAAGGGAGAACGACCTCCTCGATGATTTCGCCGTAGCACTCGTTGGGCACGATGACATTGCCCAGCCGATTCAGCCCTTCCTCTCCCAAAGCGACGTCGTCCAACTCGAAGTCCCCGTGGAAGTACTGCTGATAGGTGCGAGCAATGTCGTGATCGAGTGTTCCGCAGGTCGTGATGACTACGTTGAACGCCTTTCTCTTGATTGCCTCGAGAAAGAAACCGCGCGTGCCCGTAGCACAAAGGCAGGCAGGGAAAGAGAGCCAATTCAGGACACCTTCCTGCTCGCTCTTGGCCATTGCATCGCCGAGCAGGTCGCGCGCGTGCGCGAACTTGGTTGCGGTGAATCCCCCTGCTCGCCCCATTTGGTCAATTAGAGAGGAGATGTCACCGACAGTGGAGAAGTCGTAGTCCTCGACAGGAGCGGAGAAGTCGTCCTTACTGTAGCCCGACACGCCCCTTCGCAGTGCTTCCGAACCTTCAACTCGACGCACTCTCAAGCTGGTAGATGCGATCGCGTAGTTGGGCTGCGCGCTCAAAGTCCAACCTTGAAGCGGCCTGCCGCATCTCCTTCTCGAGTCTGGCAATCAGCTTCGCGACATCTCCCTCGTCCTCGGTAGTCACCGCTTCGTAGGCTGCTGCCACCCACTCTGGCTGACTGACGTTGTCTAGTACGGAGTCTGAGGAGTTCCAGACCCCTGCTCCGAGGCCGAACTTCTGCGCCAACCCCTCGAGCCCGCGCTTGCCGGGAGCCTTGGCGACCAGCCTCCTACCGCCGCCCTTGCCCCTACCCGCGGCACCCGACAGCAGGTCGGCGACTTCCTCGCCCATCACAGGGAGCGCCTTGCGGATCGTTTGGGGAATGATGCCATGTTCCTCGTTATGGGCGCTCTGCATACCCCTCCTAGCCAACGTCTGACTGATTGCGGCCTCCATCGCCGGAGAGACAGAGTCCGCGTACAGTATGACTGAGCCGCGCTCATTACGACTCGCCCTGCCTATGGTCTGCAACAGCGAGCGCTCGTTGCGCAGGAAACCCTCCTTGTCGGCATCGAAGATTGCGACCAGCGAGACCTCTGGTATGTCGAGCCCCTCCCTCAGCAGGTTGATTCCTACGATGACGTCGATGTGGCCGATGCGTAGAGCCTTGATGATTTCAGTCCGCTCCAGAGTGTCGATTTCGCTGTGCAGGTGATGTGCCTTGAAGCCCTGACGATTGAGGTACTCGGCAACCTCCTCTGCGAACTTGATGGTCATCACCGTCACTAGCACCCTCTCGTTGGCCTCGATGCGTTTACGAATCTCGTCCTCTAGGTCCTGCACCTGACCGGCCGTGGCTCTCACCTCGATGCCGGGGTCTAGGAGCCCAGTAGGCCGAATCTCCATCCTGGCAACGCCCTCGATTTGGCCCAGCATCCCTTCCATCATCACCCTCTCGCGCGGTTTGTCGCGCTCTGGCTCCCTCGCCCCACCGCCGCCTTGGACGTGCAGCAAGCCATCTGGGACCTCCTGTCCGGTAACCTCTGCCAGATGGCGCAGCTCGCGCTCGCCGGGCGTTGCACTGACGTACATCATCTGTGGTACCAGTTCCTGGAACTCGTCAATGCGCAGAGGGCGGTTGTCGTATGCCGAGGGCAGCCGGAAGCCGTGGTCGATGAGGTTCTTCTTGCGTGAGAAGTCACCGCCGTGCATGCCGGTGACTTGCGGCAGGGTGACGTGGGACTCGTCCATGATAACGAGGTACCTCTCAGGGCCCCCGTGGTACTTCTCCGCACACATCGCGAAGAAGTCCAGCAGGCAATAGGAGCGCTCGCCCCTCTCCCTGCCGTCGAAGTGCATCGAGTAGTTCTCGACCCCCTTGCACGAGCCGACCTCGTTGAGCATCTCCAAATCGAACCTAGTGCGTTGCTCCTGCCTGTGCGCCTCAAGCTCCATTCCCTTGGAGTTGAACCATTCCAGTCTGTCATTGAGCTCAGACTCGATATCCTCCAGAGACTGATTGAAGCGCTCCTCGCTGGTCATGTAGAACTCGCGAGGGTGGATCCAGGCCTCCTCGAAGTCGTCCAGCGGTTCCCACGACACCGCCTCGCAGACCTGGATACGTTCGATGCCATCCCAACCGAAGCGGATGCGCAACGGATCGTCCCGACTCGGCATCCAGATGTCCAGCACCTCACCGCGCAGGCGGATGTCGCCGCGCGCGATCTCCCCGGTGGTGCGTCGGTACTGCAGTCCGACCAACTGCCGGACCACATCCTGCGGGTCGGCCTGGTCGCCCACGGACAGCCTCAGGTGGTTCTGCTGGAATACCTCGGGCGGGTTCAGGCCGTAGATGATGGAGACAGTACCGACGGTTATGACATCGGGGCGCGAGACCAGAGAGGCCACGGTGGAGAAACGCTCCTGCTCGATGCGCTCGTTCATCTGCAACTCCTTGTCGATGTAGAGGTCGCGGCCCGGGATGTAGGCCTCGGGCTGGTAGTAGTCATAGTAGCTGACGAAGTACTCCACCGCGTTTTCGGGGAACAGCTCGCCCATCTCCTGCCAAAGCTGGCGAGCTAGGGTTTTGTTGTGCGAAAGCACGAGCGTAGGTATCTGCAACCTCTCGATGACCTTGGCCATCGCGAAGGTCTTGCCCGAACCGGTCACGCCCAGAAGCACACAACGCTCCTGACCGTCCTCGAGCTGCTCGACCAGCTGGTCGATTGCCTGCTGCTGGTCCCCGGCGGTTTCGTACTCTGCCTGCAGTCGGAACATCGTATCGCCTCAATCTCCCAGTCCATCGGTGTAATGCTCTACGAACATGAGACTAGCCAGCAAAGCCCATCCTGTGAGCATCGAGGCCCTGAAGAGCGTTTTCTGGAACCCCCCCATCGCCTCTTCAGATTCAGTTGCAGCCTGCGCGCCCCTCGTCATCACGAGGATATTGATTAGCGCCATCAGTACGACAGAAGGAATCCAGAGGGTGTAACGAAAGTTACGCCCGTCGGTGAAGCCGTGCATCCCAGTCAGTAGGAAACACGCCAGCCAGCCGATGGTCAGTGCCACGCTCAGCCCCATAGTCGCTTGGTTTCCGTAACTCGCAGGGAAAGAGCGGATTCCCTGTTCGCGATCTACGTCCACGTCCATGCGCGCGTAGTTGATGTCAAATGCCGTAATCCACAGAGCCACTCCCAAGGAGATGAAGAACAACTCAGGGTACCACAGGAACTCCGTCCCTCCGTCAAGCATCCCCGTGATGGCAGCCCAGCCAAGCGTGTCAGCGGAGATGGCCACCCACGCGCCCGCGGGTGCCAGAGCCAAACAGAACCCAATCCAGAAGTGGCAAATCCATGAGACCCTCTTGGTGTACGGGTACACAACGAACGCGAGCACAGGCAGCCAAGCCATCTTCAGAGCGACCTCGTTCAATCTCCATGCAGCGAAAAGGAGCATCCCGAGGAAGGCCGCCGACAGCATCCAAGCTGCACGATTCGAGATTGTACCTGAAGGCAGGTGCCTTGACGCAGTACGCGGATTCTCAGCGTCTATTTCCCGGTCGATTATCCTATTGAGAGCCATGGCAAGCCCCCTCGCTCCGACAGCGGCCACTATAATCCAAACCAGATCCATGCTCTGCGATCCGAACTCCCTGTCAGCCAGTACGAAGCCAATCAGGACAAAAGGGAGGGAGAACAGTGTGTGCTCCACCTTGACGAACTCGAGGACATCCCTGACTCCCATCAGTAGCCCCCCTCGGTCAGCCACGCGTCCACCCTCTCGGCTACCTCGGGGTCGTGTATCGTGACGCCGGGCCAGCGCCGAACGGGAATCGGCCCCTTGTTTGATGGGATTGGCGCGGTGGCGTCCCACGCCACTCGTCCACCACTCTTGTCGAAGTGCAGGTCGCGGCCGACGTCGAAGCGGCAGAACAGCTGCCAGAGCAGATGCCGCCGCCAGTCCTCGCTGGCTAGATAGGCGTCGTCGTCGGTGATGAACAGCCAGCGCAGGTTGTGGGCCGCCTCCAGCGACCAAATCGCATCACAGATCTCTAGAATCACTTCGCGCTGCCTCGCAGCACCCTCCTCGCTAGGCATCTCCATGCTGGACTCCGGCTTCGGCCCCCCTTCGATGTTCGTCGTCACCACCAACATCGATGAGCGCAGCATCCTAGCTTGGACGACTCCTTTCACCGCCGAGGCCGAGATCTCCAGTGATTCAGGACATCCCGCCTGCTCGGGCAGTTTGGAGTGGGGGTCGCCTTCAGGTGGCGTCGTGGCGTCGATGATCAGCTTGTCGTGGATGTTGTCCCACGGAGCGGCGTGCGCGAGCGTGTCGGCCACCATCCCCCTCAAGAATACTAGATCCTCGGGGATGTGCACCCGGTAGTCTATGGCGTCTAGGAGGGCGTCGAGGTCCTTGACCGGGTGATTCTCGTCCACCACGATGGTGACCTTCTGGAACATCAGTTGGCCGGCGCCCAGGAGACCCAGCGCGGTCTTGCGCGCTTGCCTCGGGTAGCGCTGCTTGGAGGCGACGATGGCTAGGTTGTGGAAACCGGTCTCTAGTGGAAGGAATAGGTCGACCAGGTCGCGGTGCTGGAACCTCAGCACGGGTAGAAAAGCATCGCCAATGGCCTCGCCGAGATAACCGTCCTCCATCGGTGGCGTACCCACTATCGTCATCGGCACCATTGCGTCCCTGCGATGGGTAATTCTGGTGACGTGCATCACCGGGTACGGCTCAGCCAGCGAGTAGTAGCCGAAGTGGTCTCCGAATGGACCCTCCAGACGGGTCTCGCCGGGCACCGTGTAGCCTTCGATGACGACATCGCACTCGGCTGGCACCCACAAATCACTCGTCGCACACTTGGTTATCGGGAGCCTCCTGCCTCCGAGTAGTCCTGCGAACTCGTACTCGGACAGGTTGTCCGGCAATGGGGAGATGGCGCTGAAAGTCAACCCCGGTGGACCGCCCAGACAGATTGCCACGGGCATCCTGCCCGTGGCTGCGTCAGCGTGGTCGGCTCCGTGCTTGTGCGCCTGCCAGTGCAGTCCCACCTCTCTCGGGCCGAACACCTGGCTGCGGTACATGCCCATGTTGTGCTCTCCGGTGTTCGGGTCGGCGGTGACCACCAGCGGGAGCGTCATGAACGGACCAGCATCCTCCGGCCAGGTCCTCGGAATCGGCAGCCTCGTGACGTCGGGTTCCTCCATCACGACCTGCTGGCAGGCCCCCTTGGAGACCTTGCGAGGTGCCATTGACATGCCTCGCATGGCGAGACCGACTCCAGTCCATGGCGCCTTGAGAATGCCTCCTACGTCGGGCTTCATCAGGGCCACCATTCCCTCGCCAATCTCTTTCGGTTCCTCGACTCCTAGAGCCCTGTAGGTCCTATCTGTGGTGCCGTAGAGGTTCATCAGCAGCGGGAACTCGCTGATGCTGCCGTCCGGCAAGCGGGGCTGTTCGAACTTAATCGCAGGACCTCCTCGCTTGACGAAGCGGTCGGCAAAGCACCCCGCCTCCAAGTCGACATCCACCGGATCGGGAATCCGCAGTATATCGCTGGACTCCTCCAGAGACCTGACGTACCCCGACAACCGCTTCCAGACCATGAGCCGGCGGAGCGCTTACAGAATGAGAAGGTTCGCTCGCCATCATAGATGGCGGGACCGACGGTTTCTTTGATATCCGGCCTTCCCATGGTATCATGGGAGATGCAGTGAGCACCTGCGACGTACTGGTAATCGGGGCCGGCCCGGGAGGGGGAAACGCCGCTTTGCAATCTGCTCGAAGGGGCCTCTCCACCATACTAATCGAGGATCATCCTGCAATTGGGACGCCGGTTCACTGCGGCGAGTGTATCTCAGAGATTGCCTGCCACAACCTCGATCTGGATCTTCCAGAGCACGTCATTAGCAAGCGAGTACACGGAATCAGGGTGGTATTCCCCGACGGCACCGAGAAGTGCCTGTCTGAGGAGGGGTACGTGCTAGAGAAGCACCTGTTCGAGAGGTGGATTGCCGACGAGGCCGTCGAGGCCGGGGCCAGCATGCACCTCGGCCACAAACTCTCTTCGATGGAGAGGCTGGAGGAAGACGGTCGGTTTACCGGCTGGTTGTGCGACGGCAAGGGTGACGAGTTCCCGATTAGGGCCAAGATCGTCATCGACGCATCCGGAGTCGCCGCGGCATGCTCGAAGATCGTTCGGCTGGGTGACGACGAACCGCTCAACGAGATGGGCAAGGTGGTGGCAGGCATGCAGTACGAGATGCTCGAGGTGCCGACCGACGGCTACCTCGACTTCTACATCTGGCCGAAGTACGCCGAGAAGGGGTACCTGTGGATGATTCCCAAGTGTGACGGACGGGCCAACGTCGGACTGGTCACCGAGGACAGGCCAAGGGCCAAGAAGGCGCTGGACGAGTTCATCGACATCACCCATTTCAAGGGGCTGGAGCAAGCACGTCCTCCTTGGAAGGAGAAGGGAAGTCCGGCTTTCGGTGGGACCATACCGATTTCAGGCCCCTTCGAGAACACCCATCACGACGGGCTGATGTTGATCGGCGACGCCGCCGGCTTCACCTCACCGCTCTTTGAGGGAGGCTCGCACCTCGCACTGAAGTCAGCGGTCTATGCCGCTAAGACCGCTGCGGCGGCCATAGAGGAGGGCAATCTCAGTGCAGACCGACTATCCGAGTACTCGAGGCTGTGGAAGGACGAGTTCCCGCCCTACGACAAGATTCTGCGTGGCAAGAACGCGTTGTTTGACCTTACCGACGACGAGATGTCGGTGATGGCACGCTGTTTCCCGGACGAGATGGCTGATATGGGCATCAACGGCAAGGCGATGGTAGGGCTCAGGCTGCTGGTTCGCCGCCCCGGGCTCTACTTCAAGCGAATCATACCCGCCATGCTGGCCTTTGGTTACAGCAGGGCAAGGTACTACGGGTGGTGATTCTGTTCTCACAGGTCTGGGGACAGCGTTGCTCGCGCTGGCGCTGCTGACCAGTCTGCATCAAATCGCCCGTCCCGAGCCGGCTAGCGACACTCTGGTCCGAAACGTCACTATGGCTTCGCAGATTTCCCCGTTCGCCCTCCTAGTTGGCGCCTTCGTCGTAGACGCCTCCTCTCTGGAGTTGGTGGCTAGGTACGGCGGCAGCGAGCTGCCATTGCTGTACCGGGTCTCCGCCGTATGGGGTGGCAGGGCCGGACCGCTGATGCTCTGGGCAGCCATTTTGGCAGTGGTGACTTGGTTCATGGCCCAAGATGGACAGACCTCCCTCGAAGTCCGCATCATGCACGGTTGGGTGGCAGCGTTGGTAGTGCTGTCATGGCTGCTCGGCCCCTTCGCAGCCGCCACTGGGTCTCAAGGGGAGCTGCACCCGCTGCTGCAGACCGATCTGATGGTCATCCACCCTCCTTTGGTGTTCTCCTACTACGCCTTGTGCCTAGCCACCGCCAGCGTAGCCCTCGCAGGGGTCCTCAGGCGCGATTCGGCGGAGACAATCCACGAAGCTCAGCTTCACTGGGCCCGAGCGGGATTCGTTCTCGGCAGCATCGGCATCGGTCTGGGCGGGCTGTGGGCCTACACGGTGCTCGACTGGGGAGGATACTGGGCCTGGGACCCGGTCGAGACCGGCTCGATACTGCCGTGGCTCGCACTCCTGATGATTGTCCACGTTAGAGCCAAGCCCGGCTCCAGCGCAATCTCAGCAGCACCAGCCGTCGGACTGATTGCAGGCGCGCTCGCCTTCCACGCCACACTGGTGACGCGAGCCAACGGTGTCTGGGCCTCAGTGCACGCCTTCGTGGCAGACGGCGAGGGCACTCTGGCTGACGACCCCTACCTTCGCGTCATCGACATAGCCGAATTCAGCCCGGTGGGGGTCGAGGTCACCTCCTACCTCGTTGCAATCGTCATTCTCGGCTACTACGCGTACGTCCACCTGCGTCAGCAGCAGCACTCCGAACTGGCTGCCTCAGGCGGCACCTCGATGCTCGAGTCGAAGCCACAACTATCCATCGGCCTGCTCCTGTTCTTCTGCGCCGCCGCCTACTGGATAGGCTCGACCGCGGTCTTCGCAGTCGGCCTCGCCCTGCTACTGCTAATCGTCCACGGTGACTCCACCCACCCGCCGATGCACTGGATCGCGTCGGGCGTGCTGCTGATGCTGTTCTCCAGTTGGCTGTGGATATCCCAGATACAGCAGGCGGTTGCAGGGTTAATCCCGTTCCTCGCTCCGTGGCTACTGTCGCCCGAGGACGAGGGCGAGTTCGAGGGGGCCCTCCTCCCACTCTCCGACACGTCGGCGCGGACCCGCGTCGCTAGGATGGTGCCGTGGTACGGCGGCGCGGCCTTTCTTCTCCTAACTTGGCTGCTTCTGACCATAGAGATTGACGGCTCCAGCCTGCAGGCCCACGAGTTCTACGGAGCCCCGTTGATCGGGCTCCTAGCCGTCGGCCTGACCCTGTACGCATGGGGCCGGTCAATCACCCCTGAAAGGGGCTCTAAGATGGTCGGAGTCGTACTTCTCGCCTCAATAGCCCTAGCCAGCGCAGCTGACCAGATTGCACTTCCCGGAGACCCGGAATTACTATTCACGAACGGCATAACCAGAGGCGCAGTCGCACTGTTCCTGCTGACTTGGTTGCTATTTGCATTACCATCGAACGCGCAGCAGGCATGGCGCACCGCCAGTACCGTTCTGCCTAGGCTCAAGGAAGGCGGCCTAGACAGTAGAAACGCACCGCGCACGAGGCTGCTGGCATCACACCTCGCTCACTTGGGGATTCTGCTCCTCCTAGTCGGCCATGTCCTGACCACGACCCTCGTAGACCGCTCGGACCCATCTCACCAAGTCACCCTTGAGCTGGACCAGCCTGTCGAGCACGACGGTTACGAACTCGTTTTCGTCGGCACGGAACTAATCTCGGC
The DNA here is from genome assembly GCA_030748335.1 of Candidatus Thalassarchaeum sp. Lineage (GTDB taxonomy): Archaea > Thermoplasmatota > Poseidoniia > Poseidoniales > Thalassarchaeaceae > Thalassarchaeum. The sequence goes on from JASMMD010000021.1 coordinate 15,279, forward strand.
TTCCGATGAAGACTATGACTTCCCAGTCGGAGACGGCTTTGTCGGAGTGATCGTAGAGGTCAGGGAGGACGGGGATCTCATCGACACCCTGAGGCCGGGGATGCTGAGGTTCGATTCTCCCAGTGGAACAATCAACTCGCGTTCTGAGGTGGACAGGATGACCAGCCTGAAGGGAGACACCATCATGATTCTGGATATCTTCCAGTCCAACGACCTGCTGAGCTCGATGATATTGGGGGGCACCGAGGAGGTGGAGACTGTCAGGGTCACGGTGCACAATCTGATGGGAAGCCACCTCGTCTGGGCCGGATGGTCCCTCGTGATGCTCGGGGGAGCTCTGGCCCTAGCCTCCAGCGACCGATCTGTAGTGCACTAGGGGTGTGAGATATCACCTACGGTGATACCGTTTGAATGAAAAAGGGGAAGCCGGTCGGCGGGTCGCTTAGGAGGCCCGAAGATGGAAGAAGGAACGATAGTTCACATCGATTATGACCTGTTCAACGCGGACAGTGAGAAACTCATCGAGACCACTCGCGAGGAGGTTGCCAAGGAGCACGACGCCCACGATGAGAATCGAACCTACTCGCCCATGGTCACCGTGGTCGGCGACGGCCGACTGATTCCAGGGTTCGAGACTCATTTGGGAGGGGCCGAGGCCGAGACCGACTACAGCTTCGACATCGAGCCAGCAGAAGCCTACGGGGAGCGCGACGCGAGTCTAGTCGAGACCATCGGCCAGAACGTCTTGATGCGCAGCGTGCGCGATCCTGAGATGCTCGGCATCGGCGCGCCCGTGGAGATCGGCGGCCGCACGGGCGTGCTGCAGTTCCTCAGCGCCGGACGCGCGAGGATAGACTACAACCACCCGCTGGCGGGTGCGACACTGCGTTACGACTACCGCATCACCAAGGTCGTCGAGGATCGCAAGGAGAAGGTCGAGACCCTGCTCGAAATGAACACCGGCCGAGACGACTTTGAGGTGGAGTTCAACGACGACGACCTCACTATCACCACTCCCGAGGAAATCGCCTATGACCAGAATTGGGCCTTCACCAAGTTCAGCCTCGTCCGCACCCTCAGGGACCACTTGGGAGTCGGCATCGTGGTGTTCAGGGAAGTCCACGAGCCTCGTGCGGTCACCGAGGAAGAGTGACCGCATCGGCAGCACTCCACTATCGGCTCGCACAGCCGACGGATTACACGCGGATTGAAGACATGCAGTGGTTTCCGAGTGACGATGAGGCGTAGCAGCACAGCGGTTTCTGTCCTCGCCATACTGCTCGCATCCACTCTGACCAGCGGCTGCCTCGGTCTAGCCGCCCAGAGGGAGGTGATGGAGTCTTGGAGGGAGCCACCGCTGGTAATCGAGAAGGAGGAGACCTTCGGCTGGGAACACACCTTTGAGTCGACCGGGCTTGAAGCCGCTGATCCCTATGAGAGAGAGGAACTCATTGACTTCGACGAGAGCGTGACGATGCTGGTCATCAACTTCCGGGCCCAGTTCCCTTGGTCTTCGCAGATTGAGGAGGTAATTGGCAACCAGACCAATGACGTGCGATACGTCGAGGTGCGTCTCTGGGAGCCTGGTGTCAAGGAGGCAGGTGGCGACCCGTTCTGGGAGATTGAGACCAGCAACGATTACCCTCAGACCAGATTTACATTGGGCAACGGCACCTTCGTGGAGGGCAAGTGGACCTTCGAGATAGAGGCACGTGGCTACGGAATCACCGCACCGATAGAGCAGTTGTCGTTCCACGACCACTTCGATGTTTACCTGACCATCACACGCCCGTGCGTGCGCTTCGCTGAGGTGCACGAGAGCGGCGAATGCACCCCCCTGACCGAATTGGACTAGATCTGGCCGACATGAGGCTATGCGTAGCGCTTATGAGTCAAGGGCAGGTCGCCGCGACGCTGAGGATTCAACTTGGATGAGAGTCTAGCCCTTCTCGTGCCGCATGATGTGTACGAGCAGCACGCAGTGCACATCGGGACCAACCAGAAGTCCGCAGACATGAAGAAGTTCCTCGACACCATGCGCGAGGATTCGAGCGGGCTGCATCTGATAGACGTCCACCACACCGACTCGCGCATACGCGTAGCAGCCAAGTTCCTGTCTCGCTACGACCCCGAGAGGGTACTCGTCGTCAGCGCTCGGCAGTACGGTCAGCGCCCGGCTCGTAAGTTCGCTGAGAGCATCGGCTCGATGCGTATCGTAGGACGCTTCATCCCTGGCACCCTGACCAATCCGAGACTTCGCACCTACATCGAGCCCGAGGTGATACTGGTCACAGACCCAGCTGCGGACTCTCAGGCACTGTCCGAGGCCGTGAGCTCTGGCCTGCCCGTCGTGGGCATCTGCGACGCCAACAACAGGCTGCGCAACGTGGACCTAGTACTCCCTGCCAACAACAAGGGCCGTCGCTCTCTGGCTTTGGTTTACTGGCTGCTGGCGCGTGAGATGCTCAAGATCAGAAGCAACATCACCGATGCCGACTGGGAACGCTCGCAGAGTGTAGATGACTGGGAATCAACCTTCTGAGCCCTCGACGGACTCATAGAGGAGTTACCGAACCGCGGCTCGTGTCCAATCAGGCAGTGCCGCTGTTCCTCGCCCCGATGGCAGGCGTCACTGACCTTGCCTACAGGTTGCTCGCACGTGAGTGTGGCGCAGACGTCACCGTCACCGAGTTCACCGCCGCATCGGGTCTGACTAGGCACAACACAAACTCGTGGCTCAAGGTGGAGAGCGATCCGCGAGAGAGACCATTCATTCCACAGATCTTCGGTGGAATCACCTCGGAGATGGTCGAGACCGTCGAATTGCTGCAGGACAGGGCCGATGTCATCGACATCAACTTCGGCTGCCCCGCTCCCAAGATATGCCGCAATGACGCCGGCGCAGCCCTGTTGAGGGATCCAGACAGGGTGGTCGAGATGGTTCAAGCCTGCCTTGATGTCGCAGAGGTACCCATCACCGTCAAGGTCAGGCTCGGCACTGGTAGTGGACCGAACACCGCGCTCGAGGTCGCTCGGCGCTTGGAGGCTGAGGGCATAGAGAGGATTTGCGTGCACGGCCGGACGCTGCGCCAGAGGTATTCGGGGGAGGCCGACTGGCAGCAGATCCGGGAAATCGTTGAGGCCGTTGATATCCCGGTCATCGCGAATGGCGACGTGACCGATGCAGCCACAGCCACCCGGTGTCTGGAGGAGACCGGTGCCGCCGGCGTGATGATTGGCCGGGGGGCCATCGGCAGGCCGACAGTATTCCACGAGATTAAGCGGGACCTCGGATGGCGGAATCAAGTTCCTCCATGGAGTTCTGACGACCCCGCGGTGGCCCGGCTTTGGTGCTGGGAAAGGTATCTCGAACTGAGCGAGGAGCTGTATTCACAGCAGATGAACAAGAACCTCAAGCGCCACGCGGTTTCATTCACCAAGGGACTCCCTGGAGCCTCGGCAATGAGGGTAAACCTCCACTCCATGCACAATCAGACTGAACTGGGTAACATGGTCACCTCGTACCTCGAGAGGCTGATTGATTCGGAAGCCCTAGTCGCCTGACGAATTCAGAGACTCGTCTAGCCTCTGCGCCACGGTTCTCATCCGACGCAGGGTCCTGTCCACTCTACGCATCACCCTCTCCTTCACTTCAGCCCCGTCTCTGCCGGCGGCCCTGAATCCGTACGGCATCCTGCCTCCTAGGGTGTTGAGCAGGACCTTCTGAGATTCCAGCGGAACCGGACCGAGTATCTCCTGAACCTTCTCGATGTTCAGATTCTTCTTCCTGACGCCTGAGATTAGGGCCTTGGAGACGGAGTCGTCCAACCTGCCTAAACCCCCTCTCGTCATCAACCACTCCTCCCCTCTCGCATCGTGCTGTCGCATCAGGCCACCATACACGTCCTGAGCTATGCGATCCAGCATCGGCACGCGCTCGACGATGCCCGCCGCCCGCATGCGCGCGATCGACCTATGGACGCGTGCACGGGAGTCACCGCACTTGTCTGCTAGAGCGAGTAGGGTAATCGCCCTGCCGCTGGACGCCAGTTCCTCAAGCAGGCCGCGCGACAACCGATCCCCCTGCTTGACCCTCTCCCCTCCAAGACCGAGGTCTCGCACCAGCGTATCGAGCCTATCCTCTCCTTCGGAGACAACTCCGGGCTCTGCTACTCCGATACGGAAGGCAATGTCGTCGTCCTCGCTCGATGCGGCCATCCTATCATCCGACTCGGAGACCACATCGGCCAGCTCGGCCAGCCGCAGATCGAGGATAGCGCGTGCTTGGACTGCCACCAGTTCGATGGCCGCGCTAACTGAGCCTCCCCTGAGGACGTGGATGTGCCACCTCCCTTCGGTATCTGCGGCCAGCAGCCCGGATTCTCTCAGTTTTACGAGTTGGTGGTGGACACCGGTCTGGGAGAGCCCGCTTGCGTCCCCTAGAGCACTGGCGTCCCATCCCCTGAGGGGATCGATAAGTACGGTCTGGCGAAGCATCCTGTGCAACGCTCCCTGCTCGTCCTCAACGCTCGCCCCCTCCGTCTTACGCCTGATTAGACCCATCGAATCGAGCAGCCAAGCCAGCAAGACATCGGGGTCCTTGCTGCCCGTTGGCATCGGCGATTCGGACAGCCTCAGTCTGAACATGCGCGCTCCGCGCGCATTCCGGGGCACAAGAGGCTTGGCCACTGTCAGATACAAACTCAAGCGTATTCGACGCGAACGTCCAACCACGGGTAGTCCATCTG
>JASMMD010000022.1 GCA_030748335.1 Candidatus Thalassarchaeum sp.
GAGTCCGATGTCGATCCAGTCCTGCTGAGCCTGCACTGCCGCATCGCAGGCGGCCTCCATTTCGGCTCTTCCCGCTAGGTGAACATTCGCGATGACGTGGCCATGATTATGGGGGATTACCTGCGTAGTAGTGACTCCGGTGTAGACTGTCTCGCCGTTGATGATGCACGGTATCTCGACGACCTCGCTCATCTGGCGGTCCATCTCCGCTTGCAGCAGCTCCCTCTCGTTAGAGCCGGGTGCGTATCCCAGAATCGGTTCGTTGTCCGGATGTCCCGCCATGGCTGCGGGTCAGTCAAGTTGGCTTTGATGATTGCGAGTGAGCAGTCAAGTCCACTCTGTCGGCTCGTCCTTCTTCGCCTTCTTCCAAGCCCTGTAGCACGACTTGCATACGGTGATTCGTTTCGAGTCCTTGCTCAGTCCCGACTCGCCCCAGACGTCAGCCGCCCTGTCGAAGGCCAGTTTGCGGCCGCCGATTCTCTTGTCGGCCCAGTTATCGCACCCTGCGACGTCGCACTTGATTTCGCCCACGTACTCCTCGGCCTCCTTCTTCTGGGGCCCGGCTGCCGCTGACGCCTCTTCGCGCCGCTTGCGCGCATTGGCCTTGAATCCCATGCGGCGCTGGCCAAAGTCGACTGATTAGAAGGTTGCCTCGTCCGCGGGTAAGTCGAACGGACCTCCCTTACTGGCAACTGATGCGCGACGGTCCGGGCCGACGCCCACGCTGACGATTGAGACTCCCGCTAGTTGCTCTATCCTCACTAGGTAGTCCCTGATGACCTTGGGGAAGGCATCGAACCCGGTGCCCTCAGACCTTGAGTCCTCGGCCATGGCTATCCAGTCCTCCTGCGGCATTGCGGGGAATCCCGGATGAGTCTCGTATATCGGCGAGCAGCGGGCGAGATCCTCGCTGGTGGTTGGCATGACGTGTAGGGTTCTTCCATCCATCTCGTAGCCGATACATATCCTCAGTTCGTCCAAACCCCCAAGGACATCCAACTTGGTCACCACCAATCCGGTGTAGCCGTTGATTCGATTGCTCTCCCGCAGAGCTACCATGTCGAGCCATCCGGTCCTCCTTGGTCTGCCTGTGGTGGTGCCGTATTCGTTGCCCACTTGGGCCATGTGCATCCCGGAGCCCTCGTCCAGCGGTAATTCGGAGGGAAATGGCCCGTTCCCAACTCTGGTCGTGTACGCCTTCGTTATGCCGAAGCACTGGTCGACGTGCCCTGGGTGAATGCCTGCGCCATGAGTGGCGTTGGCCCTACTCGTCACCGACGAGGTAACGAATGGGTAGGTCCCCTGGTCTATGTCTAGCATCGCCCCCTGCGCGCCCTCCAGCAGCACCCTCTCGCCATTCCTGAGTGCTAGGTCGACCATCAGGCCGGTCGGCCTGATAGCATCGGAGTAGCGCTCGAGTATCCATCTGAGATCCGACTGTAACTCGCTTGCTTCTATGCCCTCACTGACACCGACCGTAGACAATTGCTTGCTCATGCGCTCGGCCTGAGAGCGTATCGCCTCAGTGTCATCGACCATGCCTCTGAGATCAGCGAACCTGATGCCGACCCTCTCGGTGCGGTCCCGGTATGTCGGGCCTATGCCACGCCCGGTGGTTCCGACGACGCGATCGGCCCCGTCGTACAACTTGTGAAAGGGCAGTATGATCGAGGCCCGTTCGCTGATGAACAGTCGCTTGCCCTCTGGCCTCTCGCCGGTCAGGGCGTGCCACTTGTCGAGTTCCTCCTCCAACACCCACGGGTCAATTACCATCCCGTCCCCGAGTACGAGGTTGCAATGCTCGTGCGAGACTCCTGAGGGTATCTGGTGGAGCTTGAGGGTAGTATCACCGAGCACTATAGTGTGACCGGCGTTGTTACCTCCTTGGAAGCGCACGGTCCACGTCGAGTGGTTGGCTAACTGGTCTATGGCCTTGCCTTTGCCCTCATCCCCCCACTGGGCTCCGAGCACGACGCTTGCAGGCACCGTAGCCTCGGGCAGTATGGAGGGCGGATGAATGCTTTGGAAGGGAGAGAGTTCGAGTTCGGTGTGATTTCGTGGTGGGAAGCGGTTATGAAGGGCCGTCAGGTCGGCTGGTCTGCATGGCTCAGAGGCACCCAGAGGCAGAGGCTCGTCTGCTCAAGAAGTGGATTTGCATGCGCTGCTCAGCGACCCACAGGGGGCGCAAGCCGAGGGTATGCCGCAAGTGCGGGTACACGGGTCTGCGAATTAAGGCTGCAGAGCGCAGGAAGACATGAGCATGAGCGTCGGCTCTGCCGGACTCGAAGGATTTGCACTTAGTCTCGGACTGATACTCGCGCTCGGCCCTCAGAACGTGTTCGTCCTCAGGCAGGGACTGTTACGCTCGCATGTTTTCGCGGTCTGCTTGGTGTGCTCTCTCGCCGATGCCAGTCTGATTGCCGCTGGTGTGCTGGGGATGGGATCTGTGCTGTCAGGAATCGAAGGGGCTGAATTCGCCATTGCCGTCGCTGCCGGGGCGTTCCTGACTGGCTATGGCCTGCTGCGCATCAGGTCGGCGATGAGCCCGGTCGGGATGACTACAGAGGGCGAGGGTGAGAGTGAACTCGGTCCCACCCTCGGGGCGGCGCTCGCATTCACCTTCCTCAACCCACATGTCTACGTCGACACACTGCTTCTGATAGGAGGGGCATCTAGCAGGTATCTCGGTGACGAGCGACTGGCGTTCGGCATAGGTGCCGCTACAGCCTCGTTCGTGTTCTTCTTCTCCCTCGGCTATGGGGCGAAGAGCCTGTCTAACGTGCTGAATAAACCAGAGGCCTGGAGGGTTATCGACCTAGGAATCGCCTGCATCATGTTCGTGATTGCGGGAGCAATACTGCTGCCCCACCTATGAGAGGAGGTGTCCGAGCGCCTCGAGCAGTGCTTGGACGTCCTGCTCGGTGTTGTCGATGTGAGGGGAAACCCTGAGTAGTCCAGCTCTGCTCGTGACCAGGATCGAGTAGTCATCTTGGAGCCTGCAGGAGATCTCCTCGCTGCTGATCCCATCGGGGAGCCTTAGGCTGACGATTGCGCTGCGCTCCGGATCAGAGAGCGGCGAGGCCACCTCAATACCCATGCGGTGCGCGCCGTCGATTACCAAGTCGGCCAGCGCTAGGTCGTGCCTCCAGACCTCCTGCATCCCGATCTCGTTAATCTCGTCGACTGCGGCTGCCAGCCCGAGAGCCGCGCCGAAGTGGATGGTGGTGTACTCGAATCGACTGGCGTCGTCAGGCAGCTCCATGCGGTCAGCCCTGAGGTCCCAAATGTCAACATGACTCCTGAACCCCAGCAGGCCTGGGTTCAGTCCGCCTCTAATCGCAGGGGAGATGTAAGCGACTGCGGCGCCGTAGGTGCCACGCAGCCACTTGTACCCTGAGGAAACGATGGCATCGGCTCCCGAGGATGCAGCGTCGATGGGTACCATTCCCATCGACTGAGTCGCGTCCACCACCAGCAGCGCGCCTGCGGAATGCGCCACCTCGGCGAACTTACTCAGATCGTAGCGCTGGCCGTTGGAGTACTCAACGTGGGACAGCGTGACCACCGAGGTGGCATCGTCAATCAGCCCGAGAATTTCGTCCGGGTCGGTGTAGAGGTTCTCGTCGTGTTCGGCCAGCCTTATCTCGGCCCCGTTCGCCTCAGCCACCCTGCGCCATGGGTACACGGTGGAGGGGAACGAGGCCTTGGTGGATACGATGTTGCTGCCCCAAGGAGGGGAGACTGCCCATGCGAGAGAGCACAGCAACTCGGTCGCGCTTGAGCCGACGCAGACGTCTTCGACCTTGCAGGAGAGTAGGTTGGCCACGGCTCTGCGCAGCGGCATCATCCCGTTCTTCTCCGCCTCTCCGTCGAACTCTGCGGCACCGCCGCGAGCGAGGGCCTCTGACCACTCCATGGATGCTTTGTGCGCTGCTGGCGATGTGGTTGCGACATTGGCGTAGGAGAGGTTCGTCCAAGCCCTCATGCTGGTCCCGGGGAGAGCGACAGGAGTTGCGCTCTTCAAGGCTCAGGAGTTCCTGACTTCGTTCAAGATGGTCTCCAGAGCGGTCTGCACCTGCAGGCACAGGGGGCCGAAGTGGATAGGCAGGTTGGCGTCGTTGAAGATCTCGTCAAGGATCGATGCGGTCATGCCCAGCCTAAGGTCCATCTCCTTGTCCTCGTTGAGCAGCCACTGCTCGACGGCATCCTTGGAGGATGTTCTGATGTTTCGTGGGACCTGCGAGTCATCGAGCTGTCTGATGACCTGCGCTATCTGCTGTATCCTGTCCTCGATGTCGGTCACGCATATCCCTCTGACGCCGCCACCAAAGAGAGGTCCTTAAGCGCATCCCCGGAACTGCCCCGAGCAAGTCAGCCAAGCCACGCCGCCCATGGCATGTCGGTGTTCGAGTGGCCACTGCCTGAGCCCTCCGAGGCGAGCGAGATTAGTCCGACGGACACGCCGTCCTCGATTAGTTCGCCGACCCCCCAATGCATCGCTGATTCGAGGGATGCCCCAGTCGAAATTACTCTGTCGTGTACCCTGTAGCTCAGCAGTGACCTGGTGATGGCCTCGCCGACCCCGGTCGCGGCTACCGCGAGTTCGTGGTCGGCCCAGAATCCGGATCCGGGCAGAGGGACATCGCCCACCCTGCCCGGCGGACGGAAACTGGTCCCGCCCGTACTCGTAGCGCAAGCCAGCGCCCCGGTGGAATCCCTAGCGATTACCCCGACGGTGTCGCCGGACTCGGGATGCGAGGGTCTACCCTCGACTGCCGCCTTGGGATGGCCCTTGGAATCTGCCCATTCCCTAGCGCCGGCACCTGCCAGACCGTTGATCTCCTCGTCGAGGAGGTCAGCTGCCACTCGTATCGGATTGGGAGTGTTTCGCATGGCGATCACGAATCCCATCCTGCCGTCCGAGGTCTGCAGTGAGGCGTCGAGCAGTACCGAGCCGTCGGTCCTGAACACCGCTCCGGTGCCTGCGTTGAACACCGGGTCGTCCTCCAGAACCACGCAGGCCTCGACTGCAGCTTTGACTGCGGAGCCACCTGCTCCTAGGATCTCGGCTGCGCGTGAGATGGAGACCTCTACGTTGGTCTGTCTCGATGGCCCCGGACCCGCGCCACCATGAGCGATTGCCGCTGGTATTGCCATTCCCTCACCTACGCCCCGTCTCCGCGGGGATGATACGTGACTTGAAGCATTACGACGAGGCGAACTCAAGCTGAGGGTTGAGTGTCGGTTCCCTTTGAGATGGTGTCGATGACCTTAGCGAGGCGCTCCACCAGACTGACCTTCTCCTCGGCCCCGACGAGGGCGTATTCGAGGACCTCGTCCAAGGAATCTACTGGAAGGACCTCGACCTGCTTCTCCCACTTCTCATCCATCAGCACATCCTGCAGATTGGCTCTGGGTATCACTACCTTGGCTATGCCCGACTTAGCGGCTGCCTCTATCTTAGCGGTGACTCCGCCGACTGGGAGGATTTCGCCCCTTACCGAGAGCGACCCCGTCATCGCCAAGTTCTGCTCTATCGGCACGCCCTCGAAGGCGCTGATGATGGCCGTGGCCATCGTAATCGATGCGCTGTCTCCGTCGACGTTGTGAGTGCCTGGGAATTGGACGTGCAGATCGTAGTCTTTGATGTCCTTGCCTGTGAGCTTCTTGACGACTGCGCTGATGTTGATGACGCTCTCATTGGCGAGGTCGGACAGGCCTCCGGTGGCGATGACTTTTCCGGACATTCCCTGAGCGGGCGTAACCATGGCCTCGACTGGAAGAACGACGCCCGAATAGTCCGACAGACCGCTGTCTGCACCGAGTACCGCGAGCCCATTCACACGTCCAACGCGATTGCCGCGGTTCACTAGCATGGCATACTCGGCTTGGCGGTCGAGGTAGCGGTCGGCGACCTGCTGCTCTAGGGGCTTGGCAATCATCCTCGCTCTTGTGACGTGATCCGCGCAGGTCAGATCGGCGCCCTCTTCCGCGGCGAGGTCGCCGGCGATACGTACGAGGCCGCCGAGCTCACGAAGGCGTAGAGACAGCTTGCCGCGTCGTCCGCTGCGTCTCTGGGCCTCCTTTAGAATGAGAGAGGTCGAACCCCGATCGAAGTGAGGGATGGGGCTGCCGGAGCCCTTCTTGATCTCGTTGTTGACCTCCTGAGCTATGAAGCGAATCAGGCGACGGCGGTTGCGCTCCGTGTCACGCATGTCGGTGTTGACGTAGACTTCGTAGCCGTAGCCTCGGATACGACTGCGCAGAGCGGGGTGCATGTTCTGTATGCTGTCGAGGTTGCCAGCGGCGATGAGAATGAAGTCGGTAGGGACTGGTTCGGACTTGGTGAGCGCCCCGGACGAACGCTCAGAGCGGCCGCTGATGGAGAGCTCCTTCTCCTGCATGGCGACCAATAGTGCCTGCTGCTCCTCCATCCTGAGCATTCGAATCTCGTCGATGTACAGAACGCCCTTGTTGGCCCTGTGAACAGCACCCGGCTCGACCCTTTCGTGGGCCGGGGTGGCCAAGTCGGCTCCCGATTGGAATGGGTCGTGGCGAACGTCCCCCAGTAGAGCCCCGGCAAGGGTCCCTGTGGCGTCAATGAACGGCGGCTCATCATCGCGCTCGTGCTTGATCAACAGCTTGGGCACATTGGCATCATCACCCGCTGTCAGACGGGTCCTCAGGAAGAAGTACCCGAATACGAGGATGAAGGAGCCGAAGATAAAAGTCAGTATCTCGCCGCTTGAAATAGTGGCAAGTAGTAGAGCAGCGCCGATCACCAAGGCCACGAATAGCAGGGTTCGATTTGTCCTCTCCCGCTGGAGCCTGATTTGGGCCTTCCTTTCGGAGATGATTCGCGAACCGCGCCCAGCTGGGACAGTCCTCACTCTGGGTTCGTTCTCATCCTCCTGATTACGGAACACCAGGATGTCTTCGAGCCTCTCACGAGGCAGGAACTCGGTCATGGAGCGAGCCAGCATCGACTTGCCTGTCCCAGGCTCGCCGACCATGATGACGTGTCGTCTCTGCTCCGCGGCCTTCCTGACCACTATCGAGGCAGCCTCCTGTCCGATTACTTGGTCAACGAGCTTGTCGGGAATCGGCACGTCCGCCGTCGAGTTGATGTCGATTCCGTCGATCCACTCCTCGACGGGGGTCTCGCATACAGGGTCCTTGTCCTCAGAGGCCCCGAAGGCCGGGCCGTCTTCCCACGTTTCCAGGGCATCCTCCTCGGGCTCCTCAGTGCCCTGCGTTTGCTCGGAATCCTTCGACACAGTGCTCCCCCGGGGTAACTCCTGACGCTGGCACCTTCTTGAAGGTGCGTTCTTGAAAACAACCGCGAAAATGGAATCAACCGCGGCGTCGGAGATACTCTGCACCGTAGTAGTGCCACTGTTCCATGGTCCAGCCCGGAGGCAGGCCCTCAGGGGGTAATGGAGGGGTCATCGGGGGCGGTGGAGGGACCTCCGCGGTCAAATCCGACGAGTAGGACTCGTCCTCGATCCCAACAACAGGAGCGTAGTCGATGGCTGACTCGGACTTGAGGCCCTGTCGACGCAGGACTACTGCGAGGGTTAGCACAAGGGCGGTCGCGAGCAGAAGACCGAGGGCGAGCATCCCGGCCGACATCATCGAACCGATACCGCTGGACTTGGTCACAGAATCCTCCTCTTCTGGCTCCTCGATGACCTCCTCGGGCTCTGTTGCGTATACTCTGTACTGCTCCTCTGTTACCCGGTCGAATCCGTCCTCGTCCTCGCCCTCAATCGAGAGGGTGACGTAGTCGCCAACACCGAGGCCCTCTCCGCTCACAGGGTGGACGATGAACGGGCCGAGGTTGTGAGACACTCCCGAGGAGTGGCAGATTCCGGTGATGCTGTTGCAGATCGTCCACGTCACCCTGATGTCACTGAGAACATGCTGACCGATGTTCTCGATGCTGACCGAGGGATTGGAGCCGTACTCGGTGACGCTGAACGTCGCTACCATATCGGTACCCCAGTACAGGGGCATGTCATCGACGACTGTGATGGTAATCATGTAGGCGCTGGCGTCGCCGTGTCTGTCCTCCAGGGTTACGGTCACTACCTCAGTTCCGGCCTCCTCCCATGCCATCGTCAGTACTCCAGTTATCGGGTTGTACTGCGCCGCCCCGGGAACGAAGGTCATCGCCGAGGCCCATATCTCCTCGTCCGGGTCGTCTATGTCCGTCATCCGGTCGAGCAGTTCGAGGGTGATTCTGTCCCCAATCTCGACTGTGAACTCCTCAATCCCGGTCATGTCCATCCGAGGGGCGTCATTCACGTTCAGCACGTGGAAAGTGATGACCGTGTCCGAGGATTTGACGCCGTCGCTGGCCCTCAGGGTGAGGTCGGAGCTTCCAGTCGAGTCGTCGTCCAGCGCGTTGACGGAGAGGGTGTGGCCGGAGACGCTGACCTCGACTAGGTCCTCGTTTGAGTTCTCCAGGATTTCCAGCGTCAGGCCCGAGACCGGTACGGGGTATCCGTTGTCGTCGGTATCCGACAGGTACTCGGTCAGCCCGATGCTGGCCGAGCCGCCCTCATCGAAGGACTGTGATGGGATTGGCGCCCATCTCGGGGCGCCGTTCTCGACGACGTTGAACATCATCATGCCGGAGTTGCTGTCATCGCCGTCATCCACTGTGACGAACATGCCTTGGGGTATCGGATTTCCCTGGCTATCCCTGATGACTTGATCGAACTCCACTACGAGCTCGAGCGAGGAGGAGTCCCATTCGATGAACTCGGGAGAGTTGCTGTCGATCTGCAGCATCGAGAGCGGTGTCTCCGCATCGTGAACCAGCCCAAAGATGGAAACCCTCTCCTGGGTCTCGACCTTGACTGTCGGGATTCCCGCGTACTGCGAGTGGTCACTGTTCAGAACAGTGGGAAGAGCGTTGCGCAGTTCAAAGGCTGCTTCGGAAACCAACCAGTCCCCGTACTGTCCGCCGGCGTCCATCCAGCGGACCCTGATGTCGTAGTCCCCTACTTCGGCATTGAGCGGTGCGTCGATGGTTTGCACGTAGCGGGCGTTTCCACCATTGCCGACCAAGTCGGAGGAGGCTATCCACGAGTTGTCCCACAACTCGGTGCCCGAAGCGGCGTAGTGCAGGGTGGGCGTCATCGTGGTCATGTCGTCGACCATGTCATTAGGTAGCGCAGTGGACTCAAACTGGATGCTCCCACCCCTCTCGATTGAGGTCGAGGCTATTGCCGTCGGTTGGTTAGCCACCGGGGCCATGTCGTGCGGGGCATTGTCGTCCGAATAATCGTTGGACGAGACTCGGTCCCCAGTGAGTCCCGAGAGCCTTGCCCTGAAGGTGGTGGAACCGGATGCGTAAGTCTCTATGCTGGAGGTGTCGAACTCGATGGTCAGCGTCTGGATGCCTCCGGAGGCTAGATTGCCTATGGACGAGCCACCGACATAGACCTCGTCGAGGCCGACGAGTTCGTAGATGGAGATTTCGCCGCCATCTTCGTAGGGGTCTACGCCGAGGTTAGTGACCTCGACCGAGAGGTCGAGTGTGTCGCCTGGCACGAACCCAAGGTTGCCGTTTCGGTTGCTGGCTACGAAGTCAGAGACACTGATGTCGATGAGTGGTGCCATGTCGAGGTCGGCCGCCGTCAAGACTTCGTTGTACGAGGTATGAGGGCCATCCATCAGAGCGACGACCGGCCAGAAGTTCTCGTACTGAGTGTTGCCGGACACTGCCCTGACGGTGTTGAGAGGGACAGTCCAGGTCCTCTCCACCACATTGTTGGGTGTCAGGGTCAGTTCTTCGAAACCGTCCCCGTTGCTGTTCAGCAGCCACTCTCTCCAATTGTGGTGAGGACGCACGCCGTTGTCGTAGGAATCCCCACCCACCTTCTCGGTGACGGCCGCGTAGAGGTATACAGTCACTGAAGAGGATGAGCCGAGGTAGGTCGACTCGACGGTAACGGTGACGTCCTCACCGGCCTGATCGAGGGCAATCGAGAGTTCGACGACGTAGTCTGCGACGTCCGAGTTCATGCAGCCGCCGGCTGAGTAGTCTGCGTCGTAGTAGTTGGTCCCAGCGGAACCTACCTTGTAGCAGGTCGTGCTCTGCTTATCGGCGAACGAGAAAGTCGGGTAACCACTGGATGCAGCCATGACATGGTCCTGACGATTAATCGGGCTGTCGGATGGCCAACCTCCTGAAGCCGACTCAAAAATAGAGACGAAGGTGAAGTCTTCCGGATTCGATGTCTTCAGATTCGTCAACGATGGCGAGGCGCTGCTCATGCAAGGTCCGCACCAGTGTGCGCCGACGTACTCGCCGAACACCGGATGGCCCGGACTGGTCGCGTATAGGGGCACCTCTTTCTGATTCAGTTGCTCCCTCTCGTCGACCCTCTCGTCCATGGTCATGAAGCCCGTGAATGCCATCATTACCACTAGAGCTGCTAAAGTCAGCGGCTGGACGATTAACAGTATCCTTGCTGTATTCATCGATTTCTCCCTCGTGCGACGCCGTATAACCATGTTGCACTCTGGACTGTATGGGAAACGGCTCTTTAGAGAGCCGAAGAACTTGATTAGGCGTAGTCGGCCGCCAGAGCGTGAGTGAGGAATCGGGCAGCGAGTGGGTCGCTCTCAGGGAAGATGACGGTAGGGCGTACCTGCTGCATCGCATACCGGGCGAGCTCAAGGTCAAGGGACTTGGCAGGTTCGATGCCGAACAACTCCTGAATGGCTATTCGATAGGAGACAGGATTACCGTCGGCCAGAAGTCATTGACCATAGTCGACCCGGCGCTGCCCGAGGCTCGCAGGAACATGGCTAGGAGAGCCCAGGTCATCGGTGCCAAGGATGCCGGCTTCCTGATCTCGTGGATGGGGATTGGCGTCGGCTCGAGGGTCCTCGAGGGCGGCCATGGCTCGGCGGGACTGGCAATGCATCTGGCGAACGTCCTCGGCTCGTCCGGCACCCTCGTCTCAGTGGAGTCGAGACCCGAGCACGCCGAGGTCGGGCGAGCCAACATGGAGCGCCTAGCCGAGGTCCTCCCAGAGTTCCCCGACTGGCACCTAATTGACGGAGACCTGAGTGAGATCGGGCCCTCTGTCTCGGAAATCTGTGAATCGCTCGACGCGGCCGTCATTGACGTGGCCGAGCCGTGGCGCATCGTCCCAGCAATCGAGCCGCTGCTGAGGGTGGGAGGCAGACTAGCCTGCTACTGCCCGACAACCGTGCAGATGGAAAGGTCGTGGGAGTCCGCCCAGAAGCAGGGGATGGTCATCGAATGGGCCGGCGAGATGATCGAGCGCAAGTGGGTGAAGGCGAGCAAGGGAGGGGTGAGGCCCGGCAACCAACCGATGGGTCACACGGCCTTCCTGCTGATAGCTGCAAAGATTGCCCCTCATGAGGAAGAGTGAGCACCGTTCATAACCCGAATGCAGTACCGCGGGTCATGCGGGACAGCAGCGAGTGGAGGCCTACGGCCTACCGCTCCCACACCATCGGAGAGGTGGTGTCCAATGGCGCCGACATGGTTGGTTCCGAGGTGACCGTCGCGGGCTACGCGGAGACAGTGCGTGGGCGCGGGGGCGTCTGCTTCCTGATGCTGCGCGACGGGACCGGTCACATTCAGGCGTTCCTGAAGAGGGACAATATGGACGAGTCTCTATTCGGCTCCATCCAATCGGCGACTCGCGAGTCGACCATCCAAGTCACCGGCACGGTAGCCCAGAAGCGCCCGCCCAAGGTGGCCGAGGGCGAGCCCGTGCCGCCGCCCGAGTACGAGGTCAACGTGACTACTGCTGCGGTTCTCGCCGATGCCGCCGCACCTCTGCCGGTGGGCGTGACCGATGATGTTCACGTGGGGCTTGACGTCAGGCTTGACAACCGACACCTCGACTTGCGGCGAGCCCATGTGAACGCCATGTTCCAGCTTCGCAGCAAGGTGCTGCAATACGGCCGTGACCACCTCATCTCAGAGGGGTTCCAAGAGATTAACACACCGAAAATCATCGCCGCTGCCGCCGAAGGCGGCACCAACCTGTTCCCTATGAAGTACTTCGAGACCGATGCCTACCTCTCGCAAAGCCCTCAACTGTACAAGCAACTGGCAGTGTTGGGTGGACTCGAGAGGGTGTTCGAGATCGGGCCGGCATTCAGGGCCGAGAAGCACGACACCTACAGGCACCTCAACGAGTTCATCTCCTTCGACATAGAGGGGGCTTGGATGGACGACGAGGACGTGATGGGAGTTCAGGAGCGCATGATACATCACATATGGAGTGAGGTTGTTGCCAACGATCAGAGTCTCTTCGACATAATCAACGAGTACCGCGCCAGCCAGGGTCAAGAGTCGGTCACAATCGAAGTTCCCACAGTGCCATTCCCGCGTATCCCGTACTGTGATGCCATAAACATCGTCAAGGCCGGGGGCGGCGAGATAGAGTGGGGCGACGATATCGAGAGTCATCACTGCGACATCATAGCGGCTGAGCACCCTGGATTCCACTTCATCCCTCGTTGGCCGATGTCGATGAAGCCGTTCTACATCCACCACAAGGAGGGCGAGGAGGGCTCGGCAGGAGGTCAGTTAAGTCGTGGGTTCGACCTCAACTACGGGCGCGACGAGATGACCAGTGGTGGTCAGCGAGAGCACAGAGTCGATGTTCTCGAGCAGAACCTGCGCAACATGGGTCTCGAGCCTACTGACTTCACGTTCTACACCGATGGTTTCCGCTACGGCGCGCCCCCGCACGCCGGTTGGGGCCTAGGCGTGGCTAGGCTGCTGATGGTGCTCACAGGTGCCGGGAACGTACGAGAAGTCGTGCTTTTCCCACGCGACCGGAGCAGAGTCACTCCCTGACCGAAAATAACGGGTATCTATGGCCCCTCCGCGAAACGGGACCATGGCCAAGCCGAGATTCGCGTATCTGCTCCTGAAGGAGCACCCGTACGGCCGCGAGATGTTGCGCCAGATTCTCTCTGAGGGATTCATCCCTGCGATAGTGATTACAGAGGACTCGGTCATTGGGGACGAGGAGCGCGAGAAGTTCCTGAAGCGCATCGAGGGCAATCCCATCGCTCCGACGATAGATTCGCAGTTGGCCGAACTGGCGGACTCGGGAGCGGACGTGCCGCACATCGAGGTGCCAATCCACAACTCTGAACAGGTGATGCCGCACATCGCAGATATGCATCTGGACCTCATCGTCTTCGGTGGCACCAGGATCATCCGTGGGGACATCCTCGACCATCCTAAGGACGGGGTCATCAACTCGCATCCGGGACTGCTTCCCGATTGCCGTGGCTCGGCCTCCCCCGCTTGGAGCGTCTACCACGACATCCCGATCGGCTCCTCCACTCACTTTTGCGACAACGGCATCGACACCGGCCAGTTGCTGCTGAGGAGGGAGGTGTCCGTCAGGAGGGGCATGACCTACGAAGACCTGTGCTACGAAACGCTGGTCCTCGCGGGAGTTCTGATGAAGGAGGCATTGATGGCATACGACGACGGCCGGTGGGATGAGATGCGCAGACCACAAGGTGAAAGCGAGTACCCCACCTTCCGCAACGCGCCGGAGGAGGTGCTTGAGGTCGTGGCCCAGAAACTCAGGGAGCAGACTTACGCGCATTACGCAGATTAGGTGAAAATATGGAAGAGTTACTCAATGATGGATTTCCATTCGCAGAAGACGCGCTCAAGGGACAGACCGCTCTGGTTTGCGGTGCCTCGAAGGGGATTGGGCGTGCTTGCGCCCTGATGCTCGCTCGCGCGGGTGCGCGAGTCATAGCGTGCGCACGCTCGCAGAGTAACCTCGACTCATTGGTAGCCGAGATGCACGGTGACGGGCACGAGACCGTAGTTCTGGACCTCGAGGACATCGAGGCGGTTCGGCGGGCCGTATCTTCGATGGGAGTCGTGCAAATCGTCGTTAACAATTCGGGGGGGCCTCCCGGAGGAGCTCTGCTGGACAACGCTCTCGAGGACTTCGAGGGGCCGTTCCGCAGACACCTCCACGCTGCCCACACCATAGTGCAAATGCTCTCACCAGGCATGAAGGAGGCCGGCAGCGGCAGGATAGTCAACATCATCTCGACTTCAGTGCGCGAGCCCATAGACAATATTGGCCTGTCGAACACTCTGAGAGGAGCAATGGCATCTTGGTCGAAATCACTGTCGCGTGAGCTCGCCCCCTGCATCACCATCAACAACATCCTTCCCGGGTTCACTGACACCGATCGGCTCGGCTCGCTGGCATCATCAATCTCGGAGAAGACTGGTAGTCCAGTCGAGGAAATCACCGAGGGATGGCTGAGTGGAGTCCCGATCCAGAGATTGGTTGACCCTCTGGAGACGGCGGTCGCGGTCACCTTCCTGTGCCTGTCATCGAGCGGGGCTATCAGTGGAGTGAGCCTAGCTGTCGATGGCGGCAGAATGAGGTCAATCTGATTGGTGATGCGCTTGCGCTTCGACGTCTTCTTCTCAATCGCCCAGACTCCTGACGCCAGTGGCCACACGCCTGATGAAAACGATATGTTCTCCAACTTCTTCGAGCAAGTCGAGTTGGCTGACGAACTGGGCTTCGGAGTAGGATGGGTCGCTCAGGCCCATCTGTCTACAGAGGTGCAGAAGAGCAACTCAAAGCCCGTGGTGCCGCACTTTCCCGGCGAGGTTGGGCTGTGCACCGACTTCTTTCAGGTCGCAAGGGAGATGTTCTCTAGGACCAGTAACATCGAAGTTGGAAGCGCCGTCATGTCGATTCTGGCCTCCGGTGGCCCGATAGCTCAGGCAGAGAGAGTGGGATCGTTCCTAGCCCTGCACGGACTTGAACCAGACGAGTCCCGCAGACTGCACATCGGGTTCTCGGCTGGCCGATTTGAGTTCATGGCCCGACCGTACGGCATCGTGCCGCGCGATGTCGTCGAGGAGGCCGCGTGGCCGGCCTTGCGTGGACAGGTGTTTGCGGAGGCCTCAGAGATTTTCCTTCGACTCCTTAACGGCGAGGTCGTCTCTTCGGAGATGATTCGCCCGACCGTCCTGA
Organism: Candidatus Thalassarchaeum sp.; assembly: GCA_030748335.1. Lineage (GTDB taxonomy): Archaea > Thermoplasmatota > Poseidoniia > Poseidoniales > Thalassarchaeaceae > Thalassarchaeum. The sequence goes on from JASMMD010000022.1 coordinate 15,042, forward strand.
CCCGGGACAACTTCCGCTCCGACGAGGACTGGGGGAGGGTCCAGGGGGCAGCGATGTCCGTTCAAGAGTTCGATTCTCCTCCTGACTCAATCGAGTTCGCTAGGCGGTACGAATTCGAGGAGATCAAGACAATACCACAGGAGTGGAGAAGGGGACTGCTCAACCTCGTGCTGGGCAGTCACGACCCGAGCCTACAGATGGAAGTCAACAAGTTTCTACCCGTTCAGGTCTTCAACCTCAGCATAACCCCTCCTCACGTCATCGAGGAGACTCATGACAGATTCAGCCAGCATTACCATTCAGATGGCGGCCCGTGGCAGAGGAGCATGATGCCGAGGACGGTGATGGTGTTCGTCAACGATGAGGATGGACTCACATCCGAGCAGCAGGATGAGGCTGCGATGGTGGAGGCGAGGGCTGCGCTCTCGACCTACTGGAACGCCCTAGAGGGTACCATAGACCCATTGAAGATAGATCGAGCAACCGACAACGCAGTAATCGGTAACGTCGAGAGCGTGAGCAAGCAAATCCTCGAGAGGTTTCACCCCGAGGACCGTCTGATGTGCTGGTTCGACTTCTTCAACCACGACAGCGAGAGGGTGATGAGGAACATGACGGCATTCATGACTAAGGTCGCTCCGCGTGTCAATGGGGGATTGTGAGATGAGTGAGGGCGGTAGTGACAGGCCTTCGAGCGTGGCACCCGGCAGGCCGGGTTCGGCAATCTATCCGACAAACCCCCTCGGAGAGCGTCACGACGGGATAGCGACGGGTCGTGACGTCGAGTGGGAGCCACTGGTCGACTTCCGACGCATGGACGTCTCTGAGAACACCATCCACGGCGCCATCGCCTGGGCTCACGGCACCGAAATCGTGCACTCATTCGGCGGCAACGTCCTAGTCTACGGCCGCTCGATGATGAAGCCGTTGATGATGAAGACGTTTCAGGAGGCGTTGTCATCAGAGGATCTGAGCAGCGAGCAACTGGCCATATCCTGCTCGTCGCACAATGGTGACACGGAGCACGTCGCAGCAGCGCAGTCGCTTCTCTCAGAGTCCGAGTGGGGCCTGATGCAATGCCCTCTCGACGTGCCGCTCATCCAGTTCGGTCGGCAGGTCAGGCGACCCCGGCGCTGGTTCCACACCTGCTCTGGCGAGCACGCGGCGATGCTCAAGGCGCTGCGCAGGATGGGAATCAACCGAGCAGGCTACACATTGCCCAGCTCACCTTGGTTCCCGATGTACCTAGATGTACTTAGGCGCATGATGGGTAACTCGGATTGGGAGCCACAGCGCGTGGCCAAGGACGGTTGCGGGCTGCCCACCGTCTCCAACACCGTCGACGAGCTGGCTGTGATGTTCGCAGGCCTAGTCCGCGAGAAGGACGATGACTGGATATGGGGCGCCATGAACAGCCACCCGGATCTCATCGGTGGGTTCAATCGCCTAGACTCAACCTGCCTGAAGGCGGGTGAGGGCAGGATACTGGCCAAGGAAGGTGCGGATGGCCTGCTCGGCCTGTCGATAATCCATCCCGACTGGCCGAAGGGGCTTGGCATCGTCATCAAAATCGCGCACGGCTGGAACAGCCAAGCCACATGGTACGTCGCCCGTGCCGTCCTTGGGGTCCTCGGAATCCCCCTCAGGAACCCGTACCCGCTGCACAGACAGAAGGCATTCATCGTCCCGAAGATAGTGCCGTCCCAGTACCTCGATGATCTCGAGAGCGTTGTGACTTGGGACGAGTGGGATCCCGACCGGGACAGGTTCACGCTGGATTGGAAGGAGTACGCAGCTGCCATGACCAGATCTGACCCCTACTCCAATGAGGGTACGGGGGATTCGTGATGGATTCCGAGAAGTGCTGCGATTCTGGATGCACCCCGTGCGAGCGCGACCCCGACGGAAAGGAGCCGCTCGACCTGTGCAACTACGTCGGAGGTGAGTTTGTCTGCCACTCCGGTGACGATTGGATGAACGTGCTCGAACCGGCCACCGGCCACCGCTTCGCCAGAGTCCCACTCTCCAGCGAGGAGGATGTCGGTGCGGCGGTCGTTGCAGCGCGTAAGGCGCAGCCGGCATGGGGGGCCCTGAGTATCTCAGAGAGGGCCGATTGGCTGGACCGAATCGCCGATTCCCTAGAGGCTCGCTACGAAGAGATCGCCTCCTTGGAGAGTCGTGACACCGGCAAGCCAATCTCGCTGGCCAGGGCTGTAGACGCGCATCGCTCGATTGCCAACTTCCGCTTCTTCGCTGGTCTCTTGCGCGAGCACGAGCAGGAGGTTTTCAAGATGGTTGATGCGACCAACTTCGTAATCCAGAAGCCGGTCGGGGTCGGCGCTCTGATTACTCCCTGGAATCTGCCCCTCTATCTGCTCTCGTGGAAGGTAGCTCCAGCAATCGGAATGGGGAACACGGTAGTTTGCAAACCGAGCGAGAACACTCCTATGACCGCGGATCTGCTGATGCAGGTCATCGACGAGGTCGGCCTGCCAGCCGGAGTCGTCAACCTTGTCCACGGAGACGGTGTCGGCGCGGGTGCCCCTCTGGTGGCACACTCTGACGTGGACCTAGTCTCTTTCACAGGTGGCACGGATACAGGCAAAAAGGTGGCCACATCGGCCGCTCCCGCATTCAAGAAGCTCAGTCTCGAGCTCGGCGGAAAGAACGCGAGCATCGTGTTCGCTGACTGTGACATAGACTCCACCGTGGCCGGAGTGGTCAGGGCTGGCTTCCTCAATCAGGGCCAAGTCTGCCTTTGCGGCTCGCGCATACTGGTCGAGGAATCGATCTACGACAAGTTCCGCGACCGCTTCGTCGACGCGGTCGAGGAGATGCGCATCGGTGATCCCTCGGACGAGGCCACAGACCTCGGGGCGCTGATCTCTGGCGAGCACCTTGAGAAGGTTAGTGGCTACGTCGAACTGGCCAAACAAGAGGGAGGTGTCCTCCTGACCGGAGGGGAGCCTTGCCTGCCAGCCGGCTTTGAGCACGGCAACTGGATGGCGCCCACTGTCATCGAGGGACTGAGTTCCGATTCGCGATGCTCCAGAGAGGAAATCTTCGGGCCAGTCGTCACCCTCCATCCATTCAGCGGCGAGGACGAGGCAGTGACCATCGCCAACAACACCCGATACGGTCTTGCTGGCAGCGTCTGGACGGGCGATCTCGAGCGGGGCAAGAGGGTCTCAGAGGCACTGGAGACCGGCATGGTCTGGGTCAACACCTGGCTGCACAGGGACCTGCGAGTTCCGTTCGGCGGTGTCAAGGACAGTGGGGTCGGGCGTGAGGGTGGCAGGTGGAGCCTGGGCTTCTTCTCCGAGGCCATGAACGTCTGTGTCAAGCATGACTGATGCAGCAACAGTGAAAGTCCGTACTTGGGCGATGCGGAGCAACATGGCGCCGGTTGGCATCGTCGGTCTGGGAGCATACGTCCCCCCCGACATCATGACCAACGACGACTGGGCCGAGATAGTCGATACCAGCGACGAGTGGATAACCACCAAGACTGGAATCAAGGAGCGTAGAATTGCCGCTGATGACGTCTGCACGAGTGATCTCGCCGTCATCGCCTGCAAGCAGGCCATGGACGAGGCAGGGATCGAGCCAGAAGACGTGGACATGCTCATCCTCGCCACCTCCTCGCCCGACGTCCCGCTCTCCTCCACCGCCGGAATCACCCAACACAAGCTGGGCTGCACCAAGGCAGCCGCATTCGACATCAACGCGGTGTGCGCCGGCTGGGTCCACGCCCTCGATGTCGGGGCGCGCTTCGCCGGCACTCCCGGATACGACAACGTGCTGGTCGTGGGTGCCGAGGTCTACAGCCGCATTCTCAACTGGGAGGACCGTACCACGTGCGTCCTCTTCGGCGACGGCGCCGGTGCGGCCGTCATCCAAGAAGTAGGCGAGGGCAGGGGCCTACTTGGAAGCTGGATGATGTCCGACGGCGCCGGAGCCGGGGTCATCGAAATCCCGGCGGGCGGGGTCAAGAAACCGATTCCGTCCCCGGGCTTCGAAGATGGGGAGCAGTACTTCCACATGGACGGGCCTGCGGTTTGGGATTTTGCGACCGAAGCCTTTCCCCAAGCGGTCAGGGCCGTTCTAGAGAGAACTGGTCATTCGATAGAAGAAGTAGCCATGATTATCCCTCATCAGGCCAATCTGAACATCATCAAGGCGGGTATGGAGAATCTTGGGTTGCCGATGGAAAAGACGTTTACGAACCTACAGAAGTATGGAAACACAGCTGGAGCGAGTGTGCCCATCGCCCTGCGCGAAGCGCGTGATGAGGGCCTGATAGAATCGG
>JASMMD010000023.1 GCA_030748335.1 Candidatus Thalassarchaeum sp.
ACACAACACCCCAACACAGCAAAAACCAAATCAATCAATATCAGAACCCTGAACATCACATCTACAAAAACCTCGAGGAGTTCCAGTTGAACGGGGACCCGTTGTCCAACGACACCGACGGCGACTGCATACCCGACGGCGAGGAGTCGGCATTCGCCCAGAGTGTGCTCCGCTCACCCTCATTTGCCATGACTTCCGGGGATGTGGACGAGAACGGCGTACCCGACGGGGAGCAGTACGGCTGCCAGACCATAGTGGACGGAGGCGACACGGGTGGGGAGGATAACGGTGAGGCAGGAGGTAACGACTCGGTGGAGGAGGAGGCCGACGACGGTTTCCTCAACATCAGGGAAGATCCGCTGTCTAGACCTGGAGCGACCTTCCTGTTCTGGCTGATGGTCGTATCCACGATATCGCTGGCTCTGGCCGGTGCCTCGATGTTCCTGCAGCCCCGCAAGGGCACCGACGAGGTCCTTGTCGACGACTCCGGCTACAAGTTCGACGACCCGGACTCCGGCCTAGCGATTCTCAAAGGGACCAGTTTCGACGAAGGGGCAGAGGACGCACGCGCACGCACTGAGGGGCGCGACGACGGTTCTCACGGCGCCATCAGGCTGGATGGCTTCGGATTCGAATCCTCCACGCGTGACGAGGTCCAGTGGATGCTAGATCAGGGGCACACTATGGATGAGGTTCGCGCCGAGCTCGGAGAGGAGGAGTGATGTCCGAGGCGATTCGCCGCCTCGTTCAAGGCGTGGTTGACGGTTCGCTGTCCGATGACGAGTTGGCCGAGTGGCTGCGTAACGTATTCGACGAAGGGCTCTCCGAGCAGAATACGGTAGTCCTGACTGAAGCGATGCGGGACTCGGGCGATGTCCTAGAATGGAGCTCCGATATCTCTGATCTAGTGGTCGACAAGCACTCCACAGGGGGAGTGGGTGACAAGGTGTCGCTGGTACTAGCCCCCGCCCTGGCATCGTGCGGTCTGAAGGTACCTATGATCTCGGGCCGGGGGCTGGGCCATACCGGAGGAACACTGGACAAGTTGGAGAGCATCCCGGGGTTCAGTGTGGAGATGGGCATCAGCGGCATCCGCGAGCAGGTCGAGGACATCGGCGTCGCCATGGTCGGCCAGAGCGACGCTCTAGTCCCTGCAGACCGTCGCATGTACGCCATGCGCGACATCACCGGGACGGTGGCGTCGATCCCCCTGATTACCTCATCAATCGTATCCAAGAAGGCGGCTGAGGGGCTGTCTGCGCTGGTACTGGACGTCAAGTTCGGCCGGGGCGCCTTCATGCCCGAGCGCGAGCATGCCGAGGAATTGGCGCGCTCGCTCGTCGATGCCGCAAACGGTATGGGAATCGCGACCACGGCGGTGCTGACTTCGATGGAGCAGCCCCTCGGCTGCGCCATAGGCAACTCATTGGAGGTCCTCGAGAGCATCGAGACGCTATGCGGGAGGGGTCCCGAGGACCTTGAGGAGTTGGTCTGCGTGCAGGGCGGCCTACTTCTGCAAGCCACTGGGCTTGCAGCTGGCTTCGAGGCCGGGGCGGTGATGATTCACGACAGTCTGCATGACGGTTCAGCATTCCAGAGGTTTCGCGAGATGGTGCAGGCCCAAGGGGGAGACGCCTCGGTCCTCGACAGCGACGCCTCGCTGACGCGGGGGCTGGGGCTGATGGACCCGGAACTGAACACCACTGAGCTGTCATCTGGCTCGGCGGGTTGGGTTGAGGACATCGATGCCATGGCAATCGCCACAGCATGCTTGGGACTCGGTGCTGGCAGGGCCAGATTGGGAGACATAGTCGACCGTGCGGTGGGTGCCATCCTCGAGGTGCAGGTCGGGGACCGATTGCAGGTGGGAGAGCCATGGATGGTCCTCTACCACCGCGGTGAGATGGACAGGGGGGTCTTGGAGGAGCTTCTGGGTTCAATCACACTCTCTGACGAAGAGGTAGTCCCCGAATCGAGGATAGCAGAGGTGTTTGAATGAGGTTCGGCCACATAGACCGGATTAGGGCCATCGCCGTGCTTTGCATGGTCGAGGTTCACACGGCTGCCATCATCCCCCCAGAGGGCATCAGCGTAGGTCACCCTGCCGCCTTCGTCGCGGCTGCCTTCGGCGGCATGGCCGCTCCCATGTTCGTGACCATATCCGGCTGGGGCATCCACACCAGTGCCACTCGCAGGGCTGCAGATCCAACCCATGACACTGGGATGTGGCTGCGATGGTTGGCCCCGAGGGTTCTGCTGCTGGGCCTGTGCCAACTGCTCGTCAACCTGCTTCTCAACGTCGACAGGGGGGGTCGCTTCGAATGGCATACTCCCGGCGTCCTGACTCTGCTGGCCGTAGCCGCTCTGCTGGCACCAGTTCTGATACGACTGTCGATGCGCTCGCGCGCGGGGCTGATGCTGCTGATGGTGGCTTCTCCCCTAGCGCTGGGGGATGCCTCGGGCACGGACTGGACGTGGTGGGAGAGGGTCGGTTCCCAAGGGACCTCCGAATGGCTCGCGAGGCTACTGTGGAACGGTACCTACCCTGCGGTGCCGTGGCTGGGCTTCGTCCTGCTGGGCTCCATCATCCACGACCTCGCCGACGAACCCTCTGCCAGAGAACGAAACATCGCCCTCGGCCTAGTTGCCACCTCCGTCACCGCAGCCGTAGCGGCCTACGAGGGCATCCCGTGGGCCCTGACCGAGGGCGAGGCGGTTCTGACGTTCTTCCCTGCCAGCCCAGCCTTCCTTGTAGTATCAGGAACCTTCGTACTGCTCGCCCACAGGGCGCTTGAGGGCTCTGAGTCCAGCGGCGGGGAGCCGAGAGGAGGAGAAAGGCTGGAGTTTCTCGAGCCGGCCGGTCGAATCACGCTCACAATCTACGTCGCTCACTTCGCCGTCCTCGGAGCGGTTGCGTCGGCGATGCAGGGCGAGCCTCGGCTGGAACTCGTCCCAGCTTTCGCTGCGACCATTGCCCACACCCTGATCTGGATTCCCCTAGCTGTCTGGCACCAGAAGCACATCCCAGAAGTCTCGTTGGAGTCCCTGTTGAGGAGACTCAGTTAGGCGTCACCGAAATTGGGCCGAACCACACCTCACCCTCTTCGTTGGACACCATTATGCGGACGTAGTGGGTGCCACCATCGCCTGTGAAGCTAATCTCGGACGCACCGGAGCCGACCTGTGGCGTACCCACGCTGACGCTGTATGGCCAGAGCTGGGAGTTGTTGCCCATGTCGGTCTGACCGTAGTAGACAGTGAGGGATGTGTTGGTACCATTGTCATAGACATCCCAAGTGACATCCGCGGTGCTGCTGGTGACGTTGGCAGAGCTCAGGTTCCTGAGAATAGCGTCGTAGGCGTGGTACTCTCCGCGCAACGGGTCTTCGACCCAGATAGGGAGATGTTCGAGCGCATCGAAGGTGGCTTGGGTTAGTGGGAAGCCCCATGCCGCGTGATAGGGGGCTAGGTTGTACCCCGTGGCGTTCGAGACATGCAGCACCCATGCGTTGAACTCCTCTGTGTCGCCTACTGGCACTTCGGCGGAGGGCAAGGTGTAGTAGACACTGAGTGCCTCCGTAATTGGATCCCATCCCCACTCCTCCTTGATGATTAGATACGTGTCGAGTGCTATCCAAACAGACCAATTGGCGATGTTGGAGCCGTCGTCGAAGTAAGCGCGCATGCGTGATGCTCGCTGTACTGGATCCACCGCCCCATGACCCTCGACTCCGACCAGGTCTTCCATCAGGTAGACGCTGGCGAAGTTGCATCCCGTCTCCGTAGTACCGGGCAGTGTGGAAGGCATCCACTGGTGGTTGTGGCCGAGCTCGTGGAACATGCCCCAATCGCCGTTCTCGGACATGTATGAGACATTGACCACTCCGGCGACGCTCAGGTCGTGCGCCATGAACGGATATCCGGAGTGCATCCAGCCAGCAGATATCTGTGCATCGAAGACTGCCCTCTCTACCCTCGGCCACGGCGTGTAGCCGTAGAGTTCATGCTCCATCCCTAGAGCCTGATCCCACCAGTCCATCAAATCCTGAGGATTGTCTAAATCCCTGATCTCGTGGCTCGGGACAGTCAGAATGAACTGGTCGCTGCCAATCTCTGCCCACGGCGCCGGGTCGTGACGGAACTGCTGCAGCCACTGGAACACATCGGTCTCGCCGTGTATGTACCTCGGGGCCTTGACCGCGTTAGAGACGGTGATGTCGAAGTCACTCAGGGTGGAACCCGCTTGGATGCCGATGTATATCGGGCCGCCGAAGGCGTTGCCGACCTCCATGGTGGCCTCGTCGACGTACCACCACCTGACAATCTGCGGGTGCCTGTGGAGCTGGCTCTTGCCCCAAAGGCTGTCGCTGTGGGCGCCAACTAGGACGTAGGTGCCGGAGTCAACTACCTCTGCAGGCAGGGTCACCGTCACGACCTCGCCTGGGGCGGCATACAGCCCGGTGGTCATTCGGATGTGCGAACGCGCTCCCGAATATCCGAAATTGCTCGGAAGCCCGCTCTGGTTACCATCAATCGACATGGTCCGGGATATCCTAGTGGCGTTGGCGGGGACCTCTCCTGGGAACTCGACATGACTCGGGTGAACCGGCAACTCGTTGGCGGGCAGACCCTGTGTCAGGGCGGCCTCCACCCTAAGGAGCGTGTCTGCGACCGGGTCCTCTCCGAGGTTGTGCCCGACATTCTGCCACAGGGTGCCATACTGGATCACTGTCCACCCAGTCACATTGACCGTATCCCTGAGTGGGCCCCAGAAGCCATCGAAATCCAGAGCCACGACACCAGTGCACGACGACAGGGTTGCGTCGGCGATTGCCGCATCTTCGACCGAGATGGTCTGATTGTCTATCCGATCAGCTCTGATCGCCTCTATCGCGGCATGTGGGCGAGTCAGTTCGTGAGGTACCACTCTGAAGTCAACGGTGTTGTACCCCCAGGCATGTGACACGAACAGCCCGGTCGTCTTGGCGATCTTGTTGCCAGGGTAGTTGTGCGAGACGTCGCTGTTGGAATACGACCAGTACCATGCATGACCGCCCATGATTAGCCCACCGCCCTCCAGCATGAAGTCAATCAGGTTCTGGTTGTCCTGGTCGTCATGACCGTTCCAGAACTCGTCCAGCAGGCAGTCTATCCCCGAGAGGTCCGCCGGAGTGACCGATAGGTGGACCGTGTGACCTTCGCCCTGCAGCTCGTCCTCAAAGTCGTCGTAGCCGGCGCCGTAGGCGAGCCCGACATCGGCGTTCTGTCCGCAGACCCACTCGACTGCGCGCAGGGAGAACTCGGTCTCCTTGACGCCAGCGCCGTCGACCCAGCTCTCGTGGCCGTATCCGAGCATCTTGCCCCTACCAACATGGCTACCGGAGATTACTGGAATAGTTGAGCCATAGCCCTCCTCGGCGAAGCCGACCGGGAATGCCCACTGCCCGATTGGCAGAACTGGAGAGGGCCAGCCGCCCCAGTTCGTCTGCCCCATGCCCCTCAGCAGGTCGGACTGATCGGCTGCGAGGTCGTGCACCGCTATCCACAGGTTCAGCCCGGCCGCCCCGCCGGTGTTGTTAGCCCAAATCGTGTATTGCATCCACCCGGTACGCTCGTCGGGGGTGCCAGTGATGCTGCCGTTGGATAGTAGGGTTAGACCGGAGGGCAATGCGGGGCTGACCTCCCAAGTGTCAATGTCAGGTCCGTCGTTGGTGGCCGGGATGAGGATGCTCTCATTGGCCTCCAGCGCAAACTCCACTCCGGGCCATGAGATTGCATCAGGGGGCAGGCTGGTAATCCTGAACTGCAGCGTCGTGGAGGCGGGGCCGCCGGAGTTGTTGGCCCAGACGGTGTGGTGAGTCCATGGCTGCAGCAGCGTTGCCGTGCCACTGACCTGCCCGGTGTAGTGGTCGAACGCGAAACCTGAGGGCAACGCAGGGTCGACCTCCCATGTGTCAGGATTCCCTCCTTGCCAACTCGGCGTGATATGCCCGATGTCATCGCCCTGCCTGAGGTCGAACTGGTAGGGCTCGTAGGTTAGGTCCTCGGTAGGGATATCCCTGACGTCGATGATGATGGTCGAGGACAGCGAGCCTCCAGTGTTTTGAACCGTGATTACGTATTCCCTCAGGGGGTGGACCGAAACCGGGGTGCCTCGCAAAGAGCCATCGTACTGATGCAGAGTCATGCCATCAGGGAGCGGGGGCTCGATTGTCCATTCGGTCACCTCGCCGCCCTCGTAGGACGGTATCACTTGGACGGACTCGCCTATGGTCCAGTAAAACGGGTGCCCAGGGTACGACAGAGCCGTGGGCTGCTCGTGCAGGGTGATAATCCTAATCGGGGCTTCGACTGAGCCGCCCGAGTTGGAGGCGGTGATGGTGTGGTTGGTGTCTCCGAGAGAGCGTGCTATCCCTGTTATCGATCCGTCATACAGAATCGCCAGCCCCTCAGGCAGAGAGGGGCTGACTGACCAAGAGTCGGCCGAGCCTCCGATCACCAGAGGCTCTCCCATGGAGCACTCTTGCCACAGAGTGCACGACAGTACATCCGAGAGGTAGTGAATCGAGTCCGGTGCTGCAGCCACGACGGTGATGTCGATGGTGGTGACGGTGGATCCCACGGCGTTGGTCCCGATGATTGTGTGGCGGGTCTCCTCCGCCTCTTCCTCGGGAATCCCGCTGATGACCCCAGAGGCGCCATCTAGGAACAGTCCGTCAGGCAGCCTAGGATTGACGAACCAGTTCTGCGGCCCGTCACCGAGGAAGCTCGGGGTCAGGGCCTGCATCTCGATTCCTTGGACCAGAAGTATGGAGCTCTCCCCATAGGTCAGAGAGTTTGGCTGCTGCATCAGCCTACAGGCATCCCCGGTGAAGACCTGGTGCGACATGCAGTCGTTCTCAGTGATGACGTGGACGAAGCAGTCAGGATGAGATGGTTCAGCCACGCAGTCGACCTCTTCCGCGGGCTCCTCCTCGTCCCCGAACAGCCCGAGACAACCCGAGCTTAGCATCAGGATCGAGAGGACGAGGGCGGCGTTGCGCTTGGGCTGCACGGGTCCGATTGAACGGCCCCTGCCGAAAAAGTGTGCGTAGGTCGTGCTCCCCCTTAGGGAGCACGTTCACGCGAGACCCGGGTATGCCGGTCCTGACTCGAAACAGTAGTGCACGGTCTGGAAACCAGACTTGAACTCGGTGACGTCCGTGCGGACGGTCTTGGGATCCTCTTCGGAGAGTAGTGCCCTAGCGAAGAAGCGCGCCACGTCCTGCATTTCATCCGGCCTCATGCCGACCCTAGTCAACTCGGGAACCCCCAGCCTGAGCCCGCTGGGAGACATCGCCTTGGTGTCGCCAGGAAGCATGTTCATGTTAGTGATGATGCCGGCCTCCTCGAGCAGCGTGGCTGCATCCCTACCAGCTCCCGAGTCGGCCTCGCCATGGCGGGTGAGGACCTGGTGGCTGGCGGTGTAGCCTCGCTCCTCGGCCATCACCTCAAAGCCCTCGGCTGCAAGAGCGGCACCGAGTGCCCTAGCGTTTGCGATGATGTCCTTGGCGTAATCGGAACCGAACTCCTCGAACTCGGCCAGCGCAACCGCTTTTCCGGCCACGTGATGGAGGTGGTAGGAGGAGCAGACGCCGGGGAATATCGCGCTGTTCAGCCGGCGTTGGAACTTGGGGTCGTCGGAGTCTGAGAGCAGGAATCCCCCCTGTGGACCGGGGAACGTCTTGTGACTGCTTCCCGTCATCACGTCGGCACCCTCTCGCAAAGGATCCTGGAACTGCCCTCCTGCAATTAGCCCGAGGACGTGCGCGGCATCGTACATCACCTTGGCACCGACTTCGTGGGCCGCTTCGGCCAGCTCCTCCAGAGGGGTCGGAAACAGGAAGACCGATTGGCCGAACAGAGCCACGTTGGGCTCGGTCTCCCGAATCAGGGCCGCTGCGGCGTCGATGTCGGGCTCCATGCGGCTCTCGACCCAAGGATAGGTCACGAGATTCAGTCCACGCAAGCCCACGGCGCCCATACGGGCGTGGGAGATGTGCCCTCCATCAGCAGTGGACACCGCGGTGATGGTGTCCCCCGGCTTCGCCAGAGCCTTGAGGCCGGCCATATTGGAGACAGTTCCTGAGGTAGACTGGATGTTGGCGAAGTGGCAGCCGAAGACGCGCTGTGCTGAGGCGATGCCGATCTCCTCGATGGTGTCGAAGTCGTCGCACCCCTGGTAGTACCGCTTGCCCGGCAGGCCCTCGGCGTACCTGCCGTGCAGGTCCGAGTCGCAGGCCCTGCGAACCAGTGGGCTGAGGATGTTCTCGCTGGCTATCATCGGTAGGCTGTCGCGATAGTGCCTGCCGGACTCATCGACGGCACCCAGAATCCTCGACGCTGCCTCGCGAGCGCTCATGCGCCATGCATAGAGAGTAGGTCAAAGAGGTTAGCGGAAGGGCATCTGACCTCCCGCATTCAGACCCATCGTGGGAGAGTATTTTGAATCGGGGGCGACATGGTGGCCCATGAGCCGACGCGCTACCCTGACTGCTATCCTGACTGCAATGCTCCTGCTAATGGTCCCTTACGCCGTACTCGCGACCGATTCGGACGGTGATGGCACCGACGATGCAGACGATGACTTTCCGAACAATCCTTGTGCGGACACCGACACAGACGGAGACGGATTGCCCGACACGGTAGTGAGCGGTTGCACCTCACAATCGGTTGTCGCGTACACCTCGTTCGAGGACCCTTTCACAATCTCCAGCGTGAAGTACACCGACACTGGAAGCGATTCGGTCAGCAGATACCTCTGGAACAACGCCAATGAGCCCCACATCGCTCACAACCAGACCACAGGTGCCGAGATGGGGTTCACCCTGTACTACACCTCGACCGGTGGAGTCGGGCTGACTGATGGAGACTACTTCGGCACGGTGAACTACACGGGTACGGTCGGCAACTTCACCGATGGCACGAAGGGTTACCAGATGTCAGACGTTGACGGCATAGCGACCCTTGCCCTCGACGACGTGATCGCTGAATCCCTGAGTTTCGACTTCTTCCTACAGGACACCGGATACGAGACCTCCAACCCGGAGGACTATCTGGTCATCAGGTTCGTAGGAGCGAATAGCGACATCGAGATTATCAACACAACAGGTTATGATATCGACACTGACAACTCATCATGGCTCGGTACCTGGACGACGATGATTGTGATGATTGGGGCTGCCGGAAACGGGCACCTAGAGGTTGAGTTCTCCTCAAATGCTGGGACTGAAGCGCTGTACCTCGACAACATCCAATTTACTGCTACTGTGGCACTCTCGGCGGACACCGATGATGACGGGGACGGGTGGAGCGATGTCGATGAGGCGGATTGCGGGACCGACCCGCTGGACGGCAACGACGTGCCTGCGGACGCCGACGCAAACGGCATCTGCGACGCCCTTGAGGGCGATGATTTCGACGGCGATGGGATTCCTAACGACAGCGATCCTGACGACGACAACGACGGTGTGGACGATGTCGACGACGACTTCCCGCTGAACCCCAACGAAACCACAGACACCGACGGGGACGGTGTGGGAGACAACGCTGACGAGGATGACGACAATGACGGTTGGATGGACGAGAACGAAGACGGATGCGGCACCGATCCGCTGGACGGTTCATCGGTGCCCTCTGACTACGACGGTGACTCCGTGTGCGACCCGCTCGATGCAGACGATGATAACGATGGCGCGGACGACGCGGACGACGAGTTTCCACTCGACGAGACCGAATGGAAGGACACCGACGGCGACGGAATCGGCGACAACACCGACGAGGACGACGACAATGACGGCTGGTCCGATGCTGAAGAGGATGAATGCGGCACAAACCCGAGAGCTTTCCTCTCCATTCCGTTTGACACCGATGACGACGGGACCTGTGATTCATTGGATGAGGACGACGACAATGACGGATGGTTAGACTCCGATGAGTCGGCTTGCGGCACCAATCAGAGCGATGCCGGTTCAGTTCCCTCGGACGTTGACTCCGACGGAGATTGTGACGCCCTAGACGAGGACACCGACAACGACGGCTGGAGTGATTCCGACGAGGAGATCTGCGGGAGCGACGCGATGGACTCGGACTCCGTGCCGGCAGATCAGGACGGGGATTCCGAATGCGACGCTGTGGACTCGGATGTCGACGGTGACGGTCACGACAACGAAGCTGACGAATTCCCAGAGGACGCCTCCGAGTGGGTGGACAGTGACGGAGATGGTACCGGAGACAACGCGGATGCCGATGACGACAACGACGGTGTGGACGATGATGACGATGAGTTTCCCTATGATGACACCGAGTGGGTCGACACCGATGGGGATGGCATTGGGAACAACGCGGATGCCGATGACGACCGGGACGGTTGGTCAGACGATGCCGAGTCCGACTGCGGCAGCGACGGAGTCGACGAGGATTCGGTGCCGGCCGACTTCGACGGCGATGGCCAGTGTGACGATCTCGACCCAGACGACGACGGTGACGGGGTTGCAGACAGCGATGATGCGATGCCGAATGACCAGAGCGAGTGGGACGACACCGACGGTGACGGAATGGGAGACAACGCCGACCTAGATGACGATAATGACGGTTGGTCCGATGCTGAGGAAGGTGAATGTGGGGCTGACCAGTACGACAGTGACAGCACGCCGACAGATTACGATAACAACGGGGTGTGTGACGCCAACGACCCCGTCATCGAGCCGGAGCCCGAGGGTACCCCAGGATTCGGCCTAATCTCGGCTCTGGCCATGCTCGCCCTTGCGGCTTTCGCTCGAAGGGATTGATGGCGCCGACAGCAGGACTCGAACCTGCGACCTGTGGATTAACAGTCCACCGCTCCACCAACTAAGCTATGTCGGCCTGACTTGCGGCTGGTACCACCCTTCATCAAAGAATCGGATTACTCCCACTCGATGGTACCGGGTGGCTTGTGGGTGACATCGTAGACGACTCGGTTCACCTGACCCTTCAGCGAATTGGTGATTTCGGTACTGATTTCGGCCAGCACGTCGTGTGGTATCTCGGAGTACCTTGCGCTCATCCCGTCGAGACTCGTCACCGCTCTGACCACTACCGTCTCCCCGTGCACGCGCGCGTCACCGTGGACACCTACGCTCCTGACGGGAAGCAGGGCCGCGAAGTACTGCCAGGGAATCTCGCACCTGCCTTCGGCAGCGGCGGCCTGCAAGTGGGTCTCGACGATATGGCAAGCCTCTCGACACGCCTCGACTCTGTCAGGCGTAATCTCGCCGAGCACACGGACGGCTAGACCGGGGCCGGGGAACGGCTGGCGCTCGCTTGATGGGATTCCTAGGTCGCGGGCTATCGCGCGTACCTCGTCTTTGTAGAACTCACGCAGAGGTTCGACAATTACCAGCTCGACGTCATCGGGGAGCCCTCCGACGTTGTGGTGTGACTTGATGACGTCGCGCTCGCCACCACCGGACTCTATCCAGTCGGGGGCTATGGTCCCCTGAACTAGGAATTTGGCACCACATCCGCTCTGCTCGTCCTCGAAAACTCTGATGAACTGCTCCCCGATTACCTTGCGCTTATCCTCCGGGTCGGTGACTCCGACGAGATGGCTCAGGAAGCGTTCCGATGCGTCGACCACCTTGAGTTCGATGCCGAGGTTCGAGAACATCCCAGCGACCTCTTCCGACTCGTTCTTGCGCATCAGGCCGGTGTCGACGTAGACACAGTGCAGCAGGCTCCCTACCGCACGGTGCGCGAGAACCGCAGCCACTGTGCTGTCGATTCCCCCGGAGCATGCGATGATTGCGGTATCGTCAATCTGAGACTGTAGGGCCTCTACTGCCTCGTCCACGAGGACTTGGGTCTGCAAGTACTCACTCCCTCAGAGACTCGTCGTCGGCGATGACTCCCGCGGTGCGCGCCTCTCGCCATTCGGAGAACCTGGATGATAGGTCGGCATCGCTCAGTGAGAGAATCTGGACGGCCAGTACGGCGGCGTTGTCGCCGCGATCGACGCCCACGGTCGCGACCGGCATACCAGGGGGCATCTGAACTATCGAGAGTAGGCTGTCGAGTGGTACCTTCCCACCGACTGGGACTCCGATTACCGGTAGGGTGGTCATCGCCGCTACCACGCCAGGGAGAGCAGCTGCCATCCCTGCCATGCCTACGAACACCTTGCATCCATCTTCTATGGCCGACGTCACGACGTTCTCGAGGTACTTTGGTGCCCTGTGGGCCGAGGCAACCCTGACCTCGTGCGCGATCCCGAACTCCGATAGCACTGCCGAGCACTTGTCGGCCACATGTAGATCAGACTTGGACCCAAGCAGAATGCAGACGTCCATGCACTGCCGGGTAGTGGTCGGTTCAAATGCCTGCCGTCTTAGCACTGTCCCGTTCTTGGGCATCGCGGGCGAGAAGTCTCTCTGGCCACTCCAGCCCCACGTCGACCACAGGGGGTTTCGACAGGAGGTCTGCGGCGAGGGCATCGCTCATCGGACCGTCGTGGAACGGATCTTGCACGAAGCCGGACCAATCTATCAGAGCA
This sequence comes from Candidatus Thalassarchaeum sp., assembly GCA_030748335.1. Classification (GTDB taxonomy): domain Archaea; phylum Thermoplasmatota; class Poseidoniia; order Poseidoniales; family Thalassarchaeaceae; genus Thalassarchaeum. The sequence goes on from JASMMD010000023.1 coordinate 12,572, forward strand.
ATAGCCAGGAAGCGGTCATCGCCACGGCTGGCACCTGAGATTGCAAGGTGACCCCAATCACAGTCCATAGTGGCGATTGGCCCCGTGGTCCATGTCTCTGAGACCTTTTGCCACTCGGGAGGCAACATCGATTCGGAATCCCATCTCGACTGGTCTATCGGCAGAAGCCACCTCGATGAGGGAATCTGAAGCACCCGTTCAATCCGACGGTAAGTCCGGAGCCAAGCTACCCAGAACAGGGTATACGATATCCAACCGAATAGTGGATTTGCCAGAACGTGTAGGGCGAAAGTTGCCGAAGCGGCAGCGAAGGCGGCCCAGTCGAACGGGAGGGATAGAATCGTGCCGCCTGACATCGGCTGAGAGGAACGGGCCAGGTAGAGTGGAACTAGGACCAGGGTCCATGACAGGGAGAAGAACAGGGCTGCCACAATCTGATCGTCGGCAGGGAGGCGCTCAGGCAGTACGAGGGGCACGGCGGAGATTAGTAGGAACAACGGAGACCAGGCGAGAGGCAGCAGGATGGACGGTGCGACGGGTTGCAGACGTTGCCTGGCCCAGCCTCGGCCGCCCTCCTGGGCATTAGTGCTGGACCAGGTCTCGGGAGGGCTGGTCTCGCCGCGCCTGTTGCCATACTGAGATGAGTCCGTAGGGAGTTTCCACCATCCCGGCTCGCCTACCAGCCACTGGTGGTCCAGTCCAGACTCCATGATTGGCGCACGGGCGTTGGGGTCTTGTCCGCTTCGGCTCACTCGGGGCCCGGGTGCCTGAGAACTAGATTGCGTGCCGCCCATACCTCGTCCACTCTCCGAACATCAGTGGTGTGGGGTGCAGAGGTGACGACCTCGGGGTCCTCGCTGAGTATCTTGTGGAAGTCGTCGGCGAACCTGTCCATGACCTCCTTAGACTCGGTCTCGGTGGGTTCAATCATCAGGCACTCTGGGACTATCATTGGGAAGTACAGGGTGGGGGCCATGACCCCATAGTCCAGTAACCTCTTGGCAACGTCCCTACCGGTCACACCCACAGCTTCCTTGAGTGCGCTCAAGGAGAGGGTGAACTCGTGCTTCACCACATCGGCTGGAGCTCCATCGAGAGGCATCGCATGCATGCGCGCGGCAGTGTCGGGACTGGGGTTCAGGATGCGGTGACGAAGGTAGTTGGCGTTCAACACGGCGTGCTCGCTCATCCGTTCCAGCTCTCTACCGTACCTCCTGTAGAAAGCCCAAGCGCGGACCACGGCACCAGAGTTGCCATGCCACTGTTGGATCTTGCCGATGCTGGATTCTCCGATCCCTCTCCAGAAGTACCAGTACCCGTCGCCAACCCCTTCTGAATCGTCTGCGACCCGTTTCCTGCGGCCGGCTATCGGGCTCGGAAGGAATGGAGCTAGATGCGCCTTCACCCCAATGGGGCCGCTTCCAGGACCGCCGCCGCCGTGCGGCTGGCTGAATGTCTTGTGCAGGTTATAGTGCACGGCGTCGAAACCCATTCTGCCGGGATCCGTCTTGCCCAATATGGCGTTGAAATTGGCACCATCGTAGTACATCTGCCCGCCGGCCTCGTGGACCATCTCGGCAGCCTGGGATATCTCCAGCTCAAACAGACCTAGCGTGGATGGGTTGGTAATCATCATCGCTGCGGTATCATCACCCACGGCCTCCTCGAGCGCGGCGAGGTCAATCCTACCATCGGCGGCGCTCGGTATCTCGATTATGTCGTAGCCACACATCGCGGCCGAAGCCGGGTTGGTGCCGTGTGCGGAGTCGGGGACGATTACCTTGTCGCGGTGACCCTGATCGATACTGCGATGGAACTCTTGGATGCAGCGCATGGCGGTGAACTCGCCTTGGGCCCCCGCGACCGGTTGCAGAGTCACCTCATCCATCCCGGAGCATATTGAGAGCATTTCCTGCATCTCGAAGAATATCGCCAGAAGACCCTGTACCTGATGCTCTGGCTGAAGTGGGTGTATTCGATCGATTCCGGGCAACTGGACTATTCTCTCGTTGAGTCTCGGATTGTGTTTCATTGTACAAGAGCCGAGTGGGTAGAATCCGGTGTCGATGCCGAAGTTCCTACTGGAGAGCCAGGTGTAGTGGCGCACGAGCTCGGGCTCACTGGCTCTAGGCCATGCTGGAGGGGATTCTCGTCGCAATGGCTCCGGTACGGTGGACCACGCCTCCTGCTCGCCCAGCGATGGTTCTGGTTGCGACCATCCTGCACTCTCGGCGCCGTTGAACTCGAACAGGTCACTCATCGACCGGCCTCCTTGACCCATGAGGACAGACCCGCCACGAGCGCATCGATGTCCGACTGGCTTGTACGCTCGTCGGCCCCGATTAGAAGACAGGTCGACATGAAGTCCCACCAAACCCCAAGATCGAATCCGCCCAGAACACCCTTGGAATCGAGATAGGTCAAGGCGTCCGAGGCCTCGCCGGGTAGCTTAACAGCGAACTCCCTGAAGTTGCTGGCCACGGGGTCCACGAGTTCGATGCCCTCGATTGATGTCACGGCCCTCTTCGTGGCCTCGGTTGCCGAGGTCACACGCAATGCCAGCCTCTCGATTCCTCGTGGCCCGAGTAGCGCCATGTGCATGGCCCCCATCAGCGCGATAAGGGTCTCATTGGAGCAAATGTTCGAGGTTGCGCGATGCCTGCGAATGTGCTGCTCGCGCGTGGATAGAGTCAGGGTGAAGGCTCGCTTGCCGTCAACGTCCCTCGTCAGGCCAACAATCCTCCCGGGCATCTGCCTGACGTAACTCTCGCCGCAGGCGAAGATTCCGTAGATTGGTCCGCCTGCTGTAGGCCCGATACCGAATGGCTGGCCTTCTCCGACGACTATGTCCGCACCCCAGTTGCCAGGGGGCTCGACGATGCCGAGGGAGACCGTGTCGACCCCGACTATCAGCGCGGTGCCCTCGCCGATGATGTCCTTCAACCCCATCAGGCCGGGGTCTAGGATGCCGAAGGAGCTGGGTTGCTCGACGTACACCGCGCAGCAGCCTGCTGCCTCGGTGGCCGAACTCATGTCGACGTGCCCGTTCTTGAGATGTCTGAGCATTTTGATATCAAGGCCGCTGCCTTGCGTGTAGTTCCTAATCACCTCGAGCCTTTGCGGAGGTACAAACTCGGAGACGTAGACGACGTTGTCCTGCGGTGCCTTGCGTCGGTGGACGCGCACGGCGCAGGTAATCGCCTCGGCCGCTGCTGTCGAGGTGTCGTACATCGAGACGTTTGCCACTGGCAGGCCGACCAGTTCGCTAACCATCGTCTGGAACTCCCACATCGCCTGCAGCATGCCTTGGCTGACCTCGGGCTGGTAAGGAGTGTATGAGGTCAGGAACTCTCCCCTAGTGGCGAGCATTCCTACCATCGTCGGCACGAAGTTCCTAACCAGACCTGCAGCGAGGAAGCTGGGTCTGTCATCGAGGGCCACATTGGCTCCCAGAAGCCGTTTGGCGTCCTCCCAGATCTCCTCTTCCGACTGTGGCTCTCGAAGTGGGAGGGGGGACTCTCTACGGATGTCCTCAGGGATGTCCGAGAACAACTCGTCGATGGAACTCATGCCCATCGCAGAGAGCATCTCCCGCTCTCTTCCGAGATTCGGCAACTGGTCCAATGCGACTTTCTCCTGCCTCTCGGCGCACCGAGGAGAATAACGCGAGTCTTCAATGTTCGTGGGCTGGCTCAGTCGGGTCACCGACACACTCTTAATCGCCCGAACGGAGTCAGTCGCGATAGCATGAGGGTAGCAATATCGGCGTCCGACGCGTTCGTCGCTCCGTACCTAGCGGAAATGCTCGGCGACTCCGCCGTGGTAGTACCCGACGAGGTGCTTTCCGATGCCACTTCTCTCGATGCCATGCTGACTCCCTGTAGCTCCCTGATACACATCAACTCGCGACCCGCGGACACCTCGGTCGGCCGCACCGACCGCGAGGTATTGAACACCATGAGGGAGGCATCTAGGCCGATTCTCGATGCGGTGGACAGGCATGGGGGATTGCATCTGGTGATACTGGGTACCCTGCGTGTGCACCCCCAGTGGAGCGCTGGGGAAGCGTACTACGGTATCGAGTCAACTCTAGCTCCTCGTGACACCGCGGCGGAGGGGCAGTTGTGGATGGAAGAGAATGCTCTGGAGCGAGCCGAGGCGGAACGACCTGTGAGCATAGTCAGGGCCTCCAACGTCCAAGGTATTCCTCTGGAGGGGCCTCCGGGCAACGGTCTGCTCCACAGGTGGGCTGAGGAGTGCCAAATCGGTTGGATCAACATTCCCGGAGATGGGTCCGACATCAAGGATTTCATTCACGTCGAGGACCTAGTGAGGGTAGTGGATGCGGTCCTCTCAAGTCCGCCCCCAACCAGAGAGAGCATCGCAGTGGGTTCTGGCAAAGGAATATCGATGGAGGATCTCGCATCGATCTACCAGCAGAAGACCGGTTGTGACCTAGAGTTCGGGCAGAGCGATGAGGGAGAGGTCTTCGGAATCGTCGATGCCTGGGGTCTGGAGGAGAGGTTCGGGTTCAGGCCGCAGATAAGCCTCGAGGAGATGATTGGGGAGGCTTTCGAGGCCGCAGGTCACTGAGCGTTCATAATCAGTCGCTTACGAATCCCGTTCCACCCGGTGATGGATGCATTCAACGAGTGCTCGGAGCCTTTCCGGAACGAGTTCGTGTCGGCATCATTGCGAAGTCGGATATCAACCTCGCCGACTCCCGGAACCTCGGCGATGATGGTACTTCCACCTCTGTACTCGTCGTCCACGCCGATTCCGAAGGTGCGCTCGGGAGCTGTTGTCACCTTGATTGAAATGTCGTGAGACTGTCCATCGACGGATTCGGCAAGTCTCCTCTGGTCCGACAGCATCCTAGCTTCGGAGAATGCGGCGGCGAGGTCAGCCAGACTAAGGGGAGCAAGTAAATCGTCAGTATCTACTCCTGGTGCGTCCTTCGGCATGACGGTTTCTGGGACCTCGATCTGCCTAGGAGGAGAGGGGGATCTCCTGCGAGAAGTGACTGAGACCCTCTCGGGTACCGTGACTCTCGAGGACCTAGTTACGCGGTGGCTGTCGTGCCATGAAGAGCCTCGTTGCTCACGGATGTCGACCTGTTCTGGGATGTCGACCTGTTCTGGGATGTCGACCTGTTCTGGGATGTCGACCTGTTCTGGGATGTCGACATGACGCTCCTCGTGCCAAGTATCATGGCTGGCATATTTCAGATCCTCTGGATCAGCGGGTGCTTCCTCTTCTGCTTTCTCGGTAGCAGTGGCTTCTTCTTCGGCGTTTTCACCCATATCAGCAGTAATTACGCCCGCAACGCCCACTGCGGCTGCTCCAGCAGCTATGACCTCGGGGCTCGGCATCTTAGAGGCAATCTGTTCCTGCATGGAGTCTGCGCGGATCCTCCAGATTCTCCTAGCGGCGGACTGGACTGAGAAGGGCAGTTTCTCAATCTCCTTGTCCACCTCCGCATCGGCAATCCCTCTGGCCTGCTCGAGTGACATACCGCCGTCGATTACGGATTGCTCCAGTTTGGGCAGCATCTCTGCGAAATTCCCCGTGATTATATCGAAATCAGACTCGCCCGTCATAGGAGGGCGGGTGACATCAGAGACCTCGAACGCGACGTAAGCAATCTCTCGACCATTGTTGTCCGTGTCATGCAACCTCAGAGTCCACTCTCCCGGTCCCGGATTGGGCAGAGAGAAGGAACCTCTGGTCCTGCCTTCAAGATACTTGTAGCTAGTATCGTGCTGGTCATTGACCGCCTCGTCGCCATGCGGAATATCTGCCGGTACGATTCCTATCCAGGCGTCGCCGGGAAGTTCGGGTGAGGTGAAGGAGAAATCGATGCCCTCGTCGCTCTTGTAGGAAGTCCTCAATGGGGTGATTTTGATTGCCGGTGTCTCCGGCTCGACGGAGTCATCGGGTGTCCACGCACTGAGGTCCTCGAGCGGACTTTCTGGGCCGGAAGCAGCCGAGACTGTGATCTTGCCGACTCCCACCCATCTGCGAGTTCCCGTGGGAAGCGAGCCATCTCCCCTGGGGCGCGACCAACCTCCCCTGTACCAGTCGTTGCTGCCGTCCTGCTCCCTGTCGTCGAGGCTCCACGAGGGAGCACCGCCGCTGTTGGCGTTGTAGTAGTAGAGGCGGTTCCCAGTTGCGCTCTTGTACCACGGCTTGCCGTTGATAGGGGCCTCCTGTATAGCGTATCCTCCATTGTAGGAGTCATTGGGGTGTCCAGATATCGAAACGTCTGCCCCAGAAGGTACCGAATCTGTGGAGCCTCCGTCCAACAACACCAGTATCTCAGTGAGATCCACCGAGCCGTCCGAGTTGGTGTCAATCGCCCCGAACACCGCTCTGAGTAT
>JASMMD010000024.1 GCA_030748335.1 Candidatus Thalassarchaeum sp.
TCGAAGCGCAGTGTGTGCTCACCGGCCGGCAGGTAGTCGTTGTACCAGTACTCAGTGGTCTTGTCCTCAAGTATCGGCTCGGCCATCAAATCAGAGTACACGCTGATGGTGAAGTCGTCACCATCTGGGTCGAACGAGCGTCGGAAGTCGAACAGCACCGGGAGGTTGGAGTATACCTCGATGTCCGGCATCGGCGAGTCGAGTATCAGGACCGGAGCGGACTCGTCGACCCTGACCATAATCTCGGCCACGTCAGAGGCCCCAGATCCATCCTCAACAGTCAGGGTGACCTGGTGCACGCCCTCCGGCAGTCTGGTCTCTAGGGTCCACCCGCTGCCCATGGGCTCGCTCAGCAGGTCACTCTCCCACAACACGCTGACTAAGTCCGTGCTGAAGTCCGCGAAGGGATTGCAGACCAACCCGGATCCGTTGTCGGGAAGATCGGAGCAGGCAGCGTCCCAGTCACCCGATCCCGTGGCATCGAAGACCAGTAGCACGCCGGAATCAGTGAGTATGCCATCAGACGGGCTGGCGATGAGAGCCACGGGTGGGGAATTGGAGACACTGATTTCGGCGGTCGCTGAGTTCCACATTCCAGCGTGGTTGGGGCGATCATCACTCGCGTACATAGTAATCAGGTGAGTCCCCTTGGAAAGGGTCCCCATCCACTCGACCGTGGAGTCGGGAGTAACACCGGAGGAGAGCAGTCCATCGCGGTCGCTCCAGAACTCGAATTTCACGCCGTCGCCCTCCGGGTCGAAGGTCGCAGTACCGTCGAGGTGCACGGTCGCAGATGATGTCGTACCGGTACGCGACACTTCGAGCTGTGCCTCCGGAATCTCGTTGTAGAGCTCGACGTTGAAGGTCCATGAGACTGGGACATTGACCCCATCGGAGGCGTAAACGGTCACAGAGAACTGGTTGGGAGCCCCCGGGAAGGTGTGGATGATGGTGTTCGGACAGTTCGGCTCGCCCTCGGGTGGTTGGCCGTCACCTCCTTCGTAGGAGGTCTCGACCCAGCAGTGCATCAGGTCACCCTCCGGGTCATAGGTGCTGCCGAGATGGATAGTGACGTTGGCGGTGATGCCGATATACAGGGTGCCCCAAGCAGAGATTTGCGGAGTCGTACCCACCGAGAGCACAGGGGGCAGGTTGACCAGTTCAATCTCGCGGGTTTCCTGTACGCATTGGCTCTGGCTGTCGCAGACCTCGAGCGTAATCTGGTGGACCCCGTCCGACAGACAGGAGGTGGCTAAGTTGGCGGTGAACCACGAGCCGTTGCTGTCCGAGGGCTGGCCGCAGGCTGCGAGTAGGTCGCCGTCGATGCTGCTGCTCCAGCTGTAGTCCAGCTCGTCGAAGTCCAGATCCCATGACCGGTTGGCATCGAAGGTGACCTGACCGCCACTGGCATAGATGGCCTCGTCCTCAGGAGAGTCCCAGAGGATAAACGGCGGCTGGTTCGGCAGTTCCAGACGGCAGAACACGGAGATGTCGGCGTCGAGGTCGGCTGCCACGCTGTCATTGTGTACGCCGTCGTAGTCGCACCCTGTGTGAACCCTATTGACGTCCGACCAGCCCTGCATCGGTGTCCAGCGCTCTCCGATGAAGGGGCCGTGCCAGTCACGACCCGAGTACGGCAGGGTGCTCGTGAACTCGCTCTCATACAGGTCAAATGTGAGGTTGATGTCTGCGTGCGGGATGTGCAGCAGGTGCTGGTTCACGGTATGGACATCCACCGACCACATCACGTCGAGGATGTTGTCCTGCCCGACAAAGGTCGGGGTGTCGATGCCCCCTGAGGACACCCATCGCAGGTGGCTGTCGCCAAGCATCTCGAAGCTGTCGGCGAAACCGTTGGAGAACCACGAGCCGGTCAGGTTGACGAAACTCGATGAGGTGCTGGCGGGCGCGCTGGACTCGCAGGTCATAGCCACGTTGTTTCCGAGCAACTCGCTGTGGTCAACCATGTCAAAGCAGGATGCGGTGTTACCGCGAATGACACTGTTCTCAAGGTAGGAGGATTCGTGACCACTCGCGTCCCACAGCAGGCCACCGTTGTCGCCGTTCATGTCGAGACCCCGGACGAATCCGTCGACCTCATCGAGCTCGACCGAGTGACCAGTCGAATTGAGGTGGATCTTGATGTCATCCATAATCACCGTGCCGTCATGGTCCATACCTGTGTTGTCGATGTCCAGCGCAGGGGCGTTGACCGAGTCCCTGATGTCCACTGAGAGCAGTTGCAAGTCGATGCTGTCGCGCACCACGAACCCGTGCTGGTCCTCGATTGAGGTGCACTCAAAGCAGGTCGAATTCTTGCCCCCACTCATCACGTCGTTGGACTCGTCGAAGTAGAAGCCGGCACCCAGTTCGGGCAGCGTTGCTCCCAACCCGTTCTGATAGGTGGTCACGTATGCCAACTCTACGTTGCTAGAGTCCCTGACCGAGACCCCATGTCCGCCGTTACCGGTGCTGAGCACTCCGGAAAAGTCGGGGTGGAACTCGCGGATGTCGACCCCGGTGGCGCCGTTGTCGGCCACCACCCAGTCAGCCCCTTGGGCGCCGCCCTTCCAAAGCAGGACGCCTGGACCGGTCGAGTTGCGCACCACGAGGTCGTTGATTGTCGGCGCCCAGTTGGCGCTGCGCATGAATAGACCGGCCCTGTCGTTGAGCGGGGCCGTGGGGCTCGGTCTGCCGTTCCGGAGCAGATCGATATCGTTGAGAATAGTAGAGGGGCCGATCATATAGGCCTTGAAGCCGACCGCAGCGTTGTCCTCGATTAGAGCCTCAGTGACGTGAACCCCGCTAGTGTTGATCTCGAATGCAGCGTATGCTAGCCCAGGGGTCTTGGCCCCGGGCCCCCCTGTCCCTCTGACCACGAGGTCGTTGAAAACGGCGTTGTGTGGCACGTTGGAGAACTGGCTGTGGTTGTACTGCTCTACCATAATGCCGTGGTACTGGCTGTCCTCCACGGTCAGACCGACGAAGTTCGGGCGGGTGGTCCAACCTTGGGAGATGTGGCGGACGTAGACGCCGTTGTCGCAGCGGCTCACGCTGGAGTCTGAGATCAGTGGTATCGAATCTTCCACCCAGATGCCAGCGGCGATGGCCAGAGTTGAGCCACTGACGTTGGATATCTCCAGATTGGAAATCAGGCCGCCGGAGCCACCCCAATAGTTCAGCCCTCGGGTAATCAGTCCGTCGGCCGTCACGCCATTGACAATTGGCGCGGAGTAGGCACCAACGGAGAGTCCGATGCCGTAACGCCACGAGGTGGAGAAGCCGTGCACGTCCTGACCACCGCCGTCGATTACCAGATCGTTGATTCGTGGTGAGGCGCCGTCGAACAGGTCGACTGCGACCCTGTCTGCGTTGACCACGGTGACATCGTTGAGTATCGGGTCACTGTCGTACACAGTGATGCCATACTCAGCGTCGGTGATGGTGAGGTTCTCTATCCTCGAGCCTAGGCCGGCGCTGCTCGAGTTGAAGACGATGCCATCGTGATTGCCGAGGATGGACTCGAGCAGCACCGGTGCCGTGCTGGTCCCCTGCACGGTGATCCTCCCGGCCACCAATATGTCCTCGTCGTCGCCAATTTGTATGGTGGTCCCGGACTGCACCACCAGCACATCGCCGCTCTCAACAGTGTAGCCGTCCTGCAACACCACGGTCCCAGTCCACACAGTGGTCGAGCGCGCGGATGGGCTGGCACTGGTCGCAGCCAGCGGGGCGAGAGAGAGGAGCAGTAGGAGGACTAGTGAGACTGCGCGTCCGCGGGTTGCTAAAGCGGGCGCCAGCATGGCCATCCCGCTCGATGCTCTCCTGTTATCCCTTGCGCACACGTGAGCGAAGTGGAATTCACGTACAGCAGAGGTCATAAACAGCGACTGAGCGCGATGCCCGTCGAGGACTGGAAATGAGTACTGCCTTCGTTCTGATTAAGGTCGAGCCAGGCCTCGAGAGGGACGTCTATCTGGCGCTTCTCGGGATAGACAGCGTCACCGAGACCCATGTCGCCTACGGCGAGTACGACCTAGTGACTCGCATAGACTTCGCCGACGAGGGCGAAATGGCCAATACTCTGATCGGCAAGATGCGCTCTGTGCCCGGGATAGTCAAGACAGAGACACTGATTGCGGTGGAGGTGTGAGCATGGCGGTTGGATTCGTCCTAATCACCACCGAGGTGGGCTGCGAGATTGGCGTCCGGGAGGCTGTGGCGGCCGTTGACGGGGTCGTCGGACAGTGGATTGTATTCGGGCCCCACGACCTCTTTGTGAAGATTGAGGCCGACGACGAAGCCGAGCTGACCCGTTGCATCGTTCAAGGGGTCAGGTCAATCCCGGGAATCACCGAGACCCGTACCCTGATTGGTGCCGAGATTTAGATTGCCCTAGCCATTCTGCCTATCAGCTCAGCCGCCGCCGCGCTGCACTCGGCCATCCTGAACCTGCTGATGGCCTCCTTCCAGTGAGAGAGCCTGCGTTCGGGCTCGAGGACGCCTCGCCAGTACCATCGCTGAGCGCATAGCCTGCGATGCATCGCTAGGTCCTCGCGCAGGGGCGCGGAGGCTATCGATACGTGCGCCTGGACCAGCCAGTCAGGATGGCTGTCGGTAGCCTCGAGAGCGGCGTGGATGAGGCGCGTCTTCTCTGCGAGATCGTCGCTGGAATCGATGAGATCGCGGGCCGAGGCAAGGGCCTCTGCGGAGGCGTTGCCGTCGCCCCGTGAGGAGAGTCGAGCGCGCAGGTCGAGGACCGCCATCTGAGGGTGGTCGGGGCCCAACGCCGATTCGATGGCATCATGCGCCTCAGCGGCCGCAGCGACGTCTTCCGTCCCCAAAGCGATGCCGTGCCTGATGAGGTCGAGCGCGAGGCTGCCTGCGCTGCGCTCGGACTCAGGGAGCGAGGAAAGTGCGACATTTCTCACTCCTCTGGAGAGCTCTCGTGCGAGTCCACGGTCTATCGGCCCGGGTAACCGGTCGTCGTAGCGGCGCACTAGCGACGCGATTGCCGCCTTGGTGCGCTCAGCTGGAGTCATCTCGGCCAGCGCCCCGGCCTCAATCTCCTCGGCTGATCTAGGGTCGCCTCGTAGACGGGCCAGCCTAGCGGACCTCAACTTCCTCCCGACGCCCTCGCTGAGGCCCTCGATGTGGGATTCGGCTATCCTCGGTTCGCCGCGCTCTAGGGCGAGGTCCGCCGCCGCCTCCCTGATTGACTCGTCTCCGCTGAGGTCGAGTGCCTGTTCGAGGAGTACAGCAGCGGAGGCGCTGTCCTTCTCAGCTATGGCGTGGATGTTCTTGCAGACCCATTCCACGTCGGGGCCTCCTGAGTGAACTAGGTGATGGCCTTCCATCCTGCGTGCTCTGGCACCCTGCCTGCTGGCCCATCTTCCTGCGGCCTGCGAGTGCAGTTCGGTCGACTGGTCATCGGACCACGAGCCTCTGCGGACGTTGCGAATCAGATGGTGAGGCTCGGCCATCAGACCGCTCCACCTCAGTATCGCCGAGTCGTCGAGTTCGTCAGCGCCGTCAGCCTCGAAGAGTTCGCTGACCCGAAGCGACGAGGGTGCGATGCAGAACTCGTCTAGAGTCCTAGTTCCCTCGTGGCTGAGCCTGTGCATCACGGTGGACTCAATGTACTCCTGGACTGCCTCGCCACGTTCGGGCACCTCCTCCTCGGGCGACCACAGGCGGAGGGCCAGGGGATGTCCGCCCAGCGCCTGTGCGACGCTGTCTGCGGTGGCGCTGTCGGTATCCCCCGGGAGCAATGACCTAGCGTGCTCGAGCGCCAGTCCCTCGAGCTTGAACTCTGAGAAGCCCTCAGGTAGTCCGAATGGACTGGGGGATCTAGAGACCACGAGCAACGAGGAGCTTCCCAAGGATGCCTCGTCGAGCAATTGCACCACGCCTCCGGCGTGGCGGGAATGTAGTTCTTGGGCCTCGTCGAGAACCAGCAGGGTCCGCGTTCCCTCACAGGCCCCTACGATGGCTGAGGGCGATGAGGGCGAGCCTTCTCCGAGCCACATCCCACCGATTACGGCTGCGTCCGTGTCGGAATCGCACGAGGCCCAGCGGACTGTCCATCCCATGCTCAGAGCCTGCTCTGTGACTGCTCGGGCGAGGCTTGACTTGCCGACTCCGGGGAGACCACTGAGCAGCACGTTGGAGCCAGCCAGCAGAGAGTCAGACAGACTCGCTGAGTCCCCCTCTCTGCCGTGCAGGGATATCTGGTCCGGAATGGGTCCGAATGCTCTACCTCTGCGAGCCACGGAGGGCTCCTCAGACTCTGCAACGGCCTCCCGGCCGGCGTCAGTGATGTGCACCACCGTGCGACGGCGCGAGCCGCCGCCGATGACGTGCGCCGTGCGGGTCAGGACGTAGCCCTGGTCCTCGAGCGATGAGAGTGGTGCGTGCAGCGCCGATCTGACCACGCCGAGGGACTCTGCCAGACCAGGCAGGGACAACGCTCGGGGAACGTCCCACGCAGCCTCCAACTCACCTCCGAACTGCGCGAGCCGGGACAGGATGCGTGACTGCGCCGGTGGGAGCATGGCGCGCGAGCGAAGGCACGGGTTCATGGGCGTTCACCTGCAGCGCATCAACCGACATGGCACTGGACCCCACTGGCCTCGACTTGCCCAGCAAGCCCGGAGTCTACCTGTTTCGACGGACTGACGAGCGTGTCACCTACGTGGGCAAGGCCACTGACCTGCGTTCGCGCGTTAGGTCATACTTCGCGCCCAATCCCGACCGCAGGATGGTGCCTCGACTGATTGAGGACTCGGACAGGGTCGACTTCATCGTGACCAAGAGCCCGAGCGACGCCCTGATTCTGGAGAGACAGCTGATCAGGGAGCACAAGCCCCGCTACAACTCGATGCTGAAGGACGACAAGTCGTACCCATTCATCGCCCTGACCGACCACGAACACCCTCGCATCATCTACACCCGTCACCCCCCAGAAGGGTCGCTGCGATGGGGGCCGTTCGCCGACCCCGGCGCAGCCAAGCGCGTCATCCAGCTGCTGCGCCGCCATTTCGGCATCCGCGATTGCCCGGAACTACTGCCGCAGGGCTGCCTCGCGATGCACATCGGACTGTGCCAGGGGCCCTGCATCGACTCGACGGGGTACGACGAGCGGGTTTCAGCCGCAATCAGCGTTCTCGACGGTGACGCGGGGGTCCTAATCGAGTCGTTGCAGAGGGAGATGGACGTCCAGTCACATGCACTCAAGTACGAGGCGGCAGGGAATATTCGCGATCTGATTGGATCGGTGCAGAGGACCGTCTCGCAGCGAGTGGTGCACAGCAGGTTCTACCAGGACTGCGATGCCATCGGCTTCGCCTCTAGGGGAGACAACGGCATGGTCGTGGTCCTGAATGCCAAGGATGGCGTCGTACAAGGACAGCTGGAGTACCCCCTGATTCACAGGGGTGACATTGCCGATTCGGTGGCCTGCGTGCTCGCTGAGCACTACTCTAGCGCCAAACCACCTCGCACCGTACTCGTGCCAGCACCAATAGGCGAGTCCATGGAAATCTGGCTGGCTGAGCGACGTTCGGGCGTTGTCGAGGTCAGGGTGCCCCAGCGAGGTGAGCTGGCTCAGCTTCGCGCGATGGCCGACCAAAACGCCGAACTACAGGTTGAGCGACACCAGAGGAGGCGATCGGGGAGCCTAGAGCAGACTGCCGCGGATGATGCGGCCGGTCTGCTCGGCCTCGACTCGCTCGACCACATTGTGTGCTTCGACATGGCCCAGCTGCAAGGTGACGAGCGTGTTGGCGCGTCAGTGGTGCTGCGCAACGGCAGGCCGGCAAAGAAGGAGTACAGAACCTACCGGGTCAAGAGTGATGCACCAGACGACCTCAGAATGATGTCCGAAGTGGTGGAGCGCTGGTTGAAGCATCAGGACGGTTGGCCCGACCTGCTCCTTCTCGACGGTGGGGAGACGCACCTGTCCAGTATCCTCGGGATGCTAGATGGTCACGGACTGGCTGGGCGTTTCCCGGTGGCGGCTCTGGCCAAGAGGGAGGAGACACTGCACATGGATGATCGCGAACCGCAGGTGCTGAGCAAGCACGGCAGGGTCCTCGTACACGCTCGTGACGAGGCCCACCGATTCGTCAACCGCTATCACAGAAGGCGTCGGGGAAAGGGCGCGATAGGCGACCCTCTGGAGGAGATTGATGGTCTGGGCGCCAAGAAGATTCAGGCCCTGCTACGCCACTTCGGGGGCAGGAGGGGTATCGAGCATGCCAGCATCAGGGAGCTAAGAGAGGTCCCCGGCATAGGCAAGGCGATGGCCGAGCGAATCTACGGGCACCTGAACGGCTAGTCCTCGTCGAAGTAGGCCTCATCGACAACCACAATCTTGTCGTCCAGTTTGCCGAACTCTGACTCCATCGCCAACTCTGCGAGCTTCTGCTCCTCCGCCGAGGACTCCTCCTGCTTCTTCTCCTGCTTCTCCTTCTTGGCCCTCCTGCGCCTGCTTATCAGCAGCCCAAGGCCGACCAGAAGCACGAACAGGTAAGGCGCCAACTCGCCGATGACGAACGACCAAGTGACCTCCACGGAGTACGAGACGATATCCGAGTTCTCCCTGCACTGCGTCCAAGTAGTGGCTTCCGGGCACACCGGGGTCCTGTAAACTACCACCTGTCTGCCGTCCACCTCAATCAGCTCGCCTAGGCCCATCCTGCTCTCGAAGTTCAGCAACCTGACCGAACTCGGCAGGTGCACCTCCATCCTCGCTGAAGAGCGGATGGTCCCAAACACGGTGTGCTCCATCAGCGGTGTGACCTCGAGGAAGAATTCCGCTCCCTCGACCTGAATCCCCGAATCGGTCAATATCGGCGAGCCGAAGGCCGCAGCCATCTGATTAGCTATGGCGAAGCCGATGGCTGCGGGCTGGGCTTCGATGTCAATCGCGTCACCCCTGAGCGAGGCTTCGACTACCGTCCGCTCGATTGAGAAGCCGATACGGAGCGGGACACTGTCACCGATCTCTGAGTTACTCGGCATCGTGGTCTCACCGAACCCCAAAGAGGGCGAAACAGGGGTGCTTGCGAGGTCGGCAGAAATCGAGTAAGGGCCGAGACCAAAATCCTGCACTGTCTCCAACTGGCCTTCGGCCTCGATGATCTCACCGGACCTCATCTGCAACTCTGCGCCCAGCGTCTCCATACCGCGATTGGATATCTCGACGTCTATCGGCTCCCCGATCCCGAGATCGAGCGGGGCCTCAAGGTCCGAGCCTGCCAGCAGCCCGCCATCAAGGCGGTCCCCCATCACTATGGCGCGCCTCAACAAGTCGGCTGGGACCGGATGCAAGACGATGTCGTCCTCTCCAAGGTCGATACCCAGACGGTAAATCTCCAGCACCACCTCGGCAGTGAACTCGACCTCTACGGCGAACGAGGTCTCCCTGATAGAGAACCTCCCTATGTCGATCTCGATGTCGAGCGAGACGCAAGTCTTCTGGTTTGAGCCGCAGATTAGGTCCTCGCTGTCGTCCTCGCAGGGGTCGGACTCAAGGCAGATAGGATGTCTCCAATCGAAGATTCTAGTCCCTGCGAAGCTGAAGTCCTGCTCTCCCCCTCCCGTGACGGGGGAGGTGATGACGATGGTTGATGGGTCGCCCCTAGTCGACTCTATCCACTCCGGTAGGTGCAGCGTAAGGGTCAACTCGGTGCTCGGCATCTCGTCGGGGAGCAGGTCCTGCAGCCACCCAGTGTCAGTAGAGAGTTCGATCTCGACCACGTTCATTATCGAGGCAAGGTCCTCGTCGGTTACCTTCGACAGGTCAATCGTGGTGATGTCTCCGCCGCTGTTCTCAAGCATCCTCTCAACGACTGAAGAGACTCTCATCGGGGTCGACTGCGATGTGGTCTCAAGGACTACGGGCCAAGTCCCGCCCATGGCATCCTCACCCTCGATGCAGTAACTCACCTCAAGCGACTCTTCGCAGGTCACACCCGGGGTGTGGCGGAAGCCCAAGCCGCCCTCGGAATCGGCTTGGGCAAACTGAGGAGAGTCGAACCAGATGTCAGCACCCAGTGCGTCCGAGAAGGCCATGGAGAGTTCCTGCACCGGCACTCCCTCAAGTATCGCCGACAGGTCCTCATCGACCTCCTGGTCAAGTAACCTGATGCCATCAGAGGTCACCCAGGGGATTTCGATGGTGCCATCGTGCAGGTTGGCGTCCCATTCTTCGAGAGTGGTGGAATCGAGATGGTGAATCGAAATCTCAAGATCGAATCGCGAGTTCTGGGTGTCGGTAGCATCCACAATCAGGTCAATCTTCAACGAGGGCTCGCTGGGATCAATACTGGTAGTAGGGGTGCCTATCGACCGATGAACGAGTTCGGACGACAGCAGGACCGATTCCAGTGCCACTTCCGTGACGGCCTGTGTGTTGTCCACCTCGATAATCGAATAGGTCTGCGGGTAGCCATCGCGATCCATCGTCTTGGTCGAACCAGGTGACTCGACGCTGCTGACGTCGGCGTAGTGGGGTGGCATCACCGAGAGTTCCAGCGAATGGCCCATCGGTGAGGTGGTGTTGAACTCCGAAGTCAGCACCGCACCCATAGTCAGCATGCCCTGCATCATCCGATTGATATCGGAAGTCTCGGGCTTCAGTCCAAACGAGTTGGTATCGACCTCCATCTGCAGCACCGCCTCGAAGCACAGTGGTGGCTGGAAGGGGTCGTTGTCGAAGCCGCTGACTTCGTCTATCGAATCATACTCGTGGTCGTAGACACAGTTGGCGTCTGGCTGCGACTTGAAGTCGACCTCCGAGACCGTGCTGATGGTAGTCGTGTTGACGTTCGGGAAATTGATGTCGATGAACTCCTCCATAATCTCCTCGATACGATCCAGCATGAGATCCGAGACAGTGTCGCCACCACCTCTGCCTAGGCCCTGATAGTTGCGGATGTAATCAGCGGGAATCCCGTCCCATGGGACGCTGTCGCCCTCAAGGTCGAGGTCGCTGAGCTGGAGGTCATCCCTCGACATCTCGTGAACCACCAGTCCTACCTTCATCTCAACCATCTCGGCGTCCTCGATACTAATCTCGACCGAGCTCCTCATCCACTCCTGCCCAGGAGTATGGTCCAACGCCGAGTCGTAGTCGTCGCAGACCCCGCTAGCGCTGTTCCACGTCGAGCAGATGTCGTTGACGACGTCAGGCTGGCCAGGAGGGGGGTCGGCTGCTGCTATAGGGGCCATCAGGAGGATGACTAGGAGCACGGCAGGACGCTGCACGGACTCGGGCATGAGCATCTGAGCCATAAGTCTGAATCCAAAATGCTTCGGCCTCCAGTCAGATGCACAGGGAGGACCCGCATCGCCGCCTTGAGGAGTCCGTCGGCGAGGTGCTGCGCGAAGCGGAGGTGAGTCAGGAGGAGTGCAAAGCACTCCTAGGACTGCTACCGAGCAGATGGGAGAGGTTTTCCGACGTCGTGCTGCTACCAAGCTCGGCATTCCGCACTGAGTGGGGAACGCACTGCTCGGATGTACTGTGGTGTGCTGTGGCAGATGCTCTGAATGTGGAGAGGGTGGCGAGGCTCGGCGAAATCGGTGGCGTGATGCGCGAGAGTTCGGTGGAGATGCTGCTCGGTGAGGACGATTGGGTTGTTCGCCGCGAGAGTGGGGTGGATTACGGCTACAACCTCACCCAGTGCATGTTCTCGGCGGGCAACGTCAACGAGCGACGCAGGATGGGTGAGGTGGCCGGCGCCGGTGAGACCGTTCTCGATCTGTACGCCGGCATAGGATACTACTCCCTGCCGATGCTGGTCCACTCGCAGGTCGAGCACGTCCACTGCTGCGAGTGGAACCCCAACGCCGTCCGAGCGCTGGAGGTCAACCTTGAGAGCAACGGGGTGACTGGGCGAAGCACCGTCCACCTAGGCGACAACAGGGTCACTGCGGCAAGTCTGGAAGGCCTCGCCGACAGGGTTCTTCTGGGCCTCCTTCCTTCATCCGAGGAGGGGTATGAGGTCGCGATGCGGTCACTTTCCCCAGAAGGTGGCTTCCTCCACGTGCATGGCGTCGCGCCTGCCAAGGACCATGCCTCCTGGGCCGCAGGTGTCGCAGACTCTCTCGATTCTGTCGAACAGGGTCGCTGCATCGATGCGGGGCATACAATCCGAGTGAAGAGTTACGCGCCGCACTGGGACCACGTGGTGCTCGACGTCTCGGTCTCGTAGCCAGCCGTCGAACTCAAGGCGAGCGGCCCTAGCCCGCAGGCATGGCTGTAGATTGGCTGCTGGAGGCTGCCGCCTTGTACAACGAGCAGTCGCTTGAGGGCAGGGACGGATACCCGGCTCACATCCTGATGCCGGTGGACACGCTGGCCCAGATCCTCGACTGGACCTTTCAGTCGCTGCCCGACGAGATACTAGTAGGGATGGATGTGAACCCGGACCTGCCTCATTCGAGAGAGGTCGATGAGGCCTACTGCGGTACTGACTTCGAAAGCGGCCTGTTCTCGGGTCAGGGCTTCGTCCTTGGTGAGCCGCACCTAGTCAACCGAGGTGACTCGTACTCCGTCCACCACGTCCCAGAAGAGTGGATGGACGGCCTGTTCGACGAGTCGCGAGGCGTCAGGGGTGGTCGTTTCTCGCACTGGCTACACACCCACCCGAACGCACCGGCGATACCCAGTGGTGCCGACGCCGAATCAGCCCAGTGGACCGAAGGATGCGACATGATTCTCGGGGTCCGCTACTCTCCCGAGGGGATGCTGCCTTGGCTCGAAGACATAGAGGGCGAGCGCCGGGAATTGTCTCCGGACGAGACGTTGCCCGTCATCGGTAGGGCAGTGACCGGGCACCTCATCCACGGACTCGAACTGATTGCCTTCCACAGGAGGGGTTTCGCCGTCAATGTGGTGCTGACCGACGAGCACGGGAGTCCCATAGAACCGTGATTCGTCCTGAATTCTACTAGGATATCTCGCGGAAGACGTTCTCGCGGTAGTACTGCAACTCGGCTATGCTGCCCCTAATGTCATCTAGCGCCCTGTGCCCTGCTGGCTTCGTCGCTCGGGGCATGTCCGGGTACCACCTGTCTACCAGCTGCTTGATTGACGTCACATCGACACTGCGGTAGTGGAAGAACTCGTGCAACTCGGGCATGTAGCGTCGCAGGAAGCGCCTGTCCTGACCGATGGTGTTGCCGCACAGCGGAGATACGCCTTCGATGCAATGCTCACGTAGGAACTCAATCGTCTGCGCTTCGGCCTCGGCCATCGGAGTCCCTTGGTTCCTCACCCTGTCCAGAAGTCCGTTCTTTGTGTGATGAGTGAGGTTCCAGTCATCCATCTTCGCCAGTTCCGACTCCGGTTGTGAGATGGCTATCGCAGGTCCCTCGGCGACCACGGTCAGATCTCCTTCGGTGACGATGGTGGCGATTTCGATTATGGTGTTCTCGTCGGCATCCAGACCAGTCATCTCGAGGTCCATCCAGACCAGTCGCTCTTCGACCATGCGAGTGGCGCTGGCGGTCCGGTCTTATGGCTTCTCATCCGGGGGCGACTATCATAGCGCCCGGACCACGCGCATGAGCATGAGTGGTGTCGGTTACGTTGAGTTGCTGAAGAGGAATTCACCATTCCGCCGTCTGTTCCTCGCAAACGAGATCTCGTTCATCGGCGACTGGTTTACCGTCATCGCCCTCTTCATCCTCGCCGGGGAGGCCACCGACAACTCGCCACTGGCGATTGCCGGTGTGATGGCCTCGAGGAGTTTTGCGCTGGCTCTGGCAACTCCATTCACGGGGATGCTGGCGGATCGATATTCTCGCAAGGGACTCATGCTGGGTGCTAACATCGCCTCTCTGGTTGTTCTCGTTTTCGTACTTGCTTTGGATTTGCTTGGGAGTCTGACATCGGTGTATGTACTGGCGGTGGTGATGGTGGCTGCTAGAGCGGTCTTCGACCCTGCTGAGTACGCCTATCTTCCCAACATCTGTGACGAACAGGAACTGTTGACCGCCAATGCCTTGGCCTCTGGAGGATGGTCGGTGGCGCTAGGGCTGGGTTCAGCGATAGGTGGGCTGACCATCTCTATCTACGGAATCCATACGGCGCTATGGATAGACACCGTGACCTTCGTTGCGGCGGCTCTGGTAATCATGACACTGCCATCCGGTGGCCCAGACACCACAGAGAGGAAGAGTGTCACCCCTCGAGTGGTCGTCGAAGAGATTGGTGCTGGTTGGAGATACATTCTATCCAGCCCACCGCTGCGCAGAGTGGTGTTCGCCAAGGGCCTATGGGCCTCTGGAGGTGGGGCTCAGGTATTCCTGCTGATTTTGATAGGGATGGAAGCCGGCTTCGGCGAGGTCGCGGCGGGCATCGGCATCCTGTTCATGGCTAGAGGATTCGGTAGCGGCTTCGGCCCCGTCGCAGGAAGACCACTGATGGAGAATCCCCGACTCAGGCCGTATCTGCTGGGACTTGCTGTGGGGGTCTGCGGGCTGTTCTACATCGCCGTATCAGTCGTCGAGTGGAGTTGGATAGTGCTGGTGCTGGTGTTCTTCTCACATGCCGCAAGCGGTCTGAACTGGGTGTTGTCGACCACTTTCCTTCAGGAGAGGTCGGCCGACGAGTGGCGCGGCAGGGTGGCTGGAACCGACCACTTCGGAATCACCTTGATGATGGGGATCTCGGCAGTCATCGGGGGGCTCATCATGGAGAACGGACTTCTGGACCTCAGGGAGTTAATTGCATTGACCGGCCTAGTTCAGATCTTACTCGGCCTGGCTTGGATCATGCTAGCCTCACCGCAAGAGAAGACGCTTCTTTCAGACGGTTATCCCAGTGGACCAAACTAGGACCCCCAACCAGATTGAGGGGGCGGCTGAACGGAGAATTAGTTGAGCAGTTTCTGGGGTAGTGCTGGTAATGTAGGGCCTGAACCATTCCCCAAGCTTCTCATCAATTCTATCAATTACATTGTCTGAAAGATCAGAAAGTAGTTTCTTTGCGGCGTCCTCTAGTGGAGTTGCGACTTGTTCTTTGATGATTGAGGAGATTTCCTTACCCAATCTTCCAATGAAAGGAAAATAGTTTGTTTCGATGGGTTGAGACTCTTTCCATTTTGTTGAAGTCTCAATAGCTGTGCGAATCATTACAAGTTTCTTGAGAGCTGGTATGGTAGTGCTGAGATCCTTGATTTTGTATTTTTCTAAGGGAATATTGTCTTGAATAACTTCCAGAATTCCTCGAAGATCCTTTATTGCGCTATCCAACTTTTTCCTTACATTGTCAGCACGATGAATCTCAGAAATTACCCAAATTAGTAGTCCCATACTTCCTAACGCGGCAACGTTGGATGGAAGGTCTTCCCAAGTAAGTTGATCTAAGCCTGAGTAGGTCAATATCGGTAAAGCGATTAGTCCTGGTAACAGAACTATTGCTAACTGATGCCGGAGGAATTTTTCGAATCCGGGAATACGTAACTTCCGTACAAGAGAGAAGGCCTTTCGACTATCCTTCGGGAATAATTCTCTGAATTCTTGATATGGCTCGTATAGGAAGACCAGCCTTGCAGCCATTGGGATTAGGATTACCAGAAATGCCCAGTCACGAATGCTCTCTGGAGGAATAGATGGTACCAACTCGACTAGAAATGTCGCTATATCCATGGTGGCCCCCTCTCAGAGTCCGTCTATGAAACTACCACCAGAATCTGCGTGACTTCTTCTTCGCCTTCTGTTCTTTTGAACTCAGGTATTTCCAAGACATGCTGGCAGGAGTCTTGTCGTGGCACGGTTTGCATAGCTCCACTACATTCCCTGGGTTACGGATTAGGTCCCTCTGATCATTCTTCCTAGCGTAACTCTGACTGATGATGTGATGCCATTCTGTGTAACCTTCGTCTCCGCAAATTCTGCAGATACGGGCCTTTGATGGGTAATCGTTGTCGATCATTCGCACGTGGTTCTCGGCATTGCCCAGAGGGGCTTGTGTGCTTGGCCTCGATAGGATATTGTTGCTAGCTGGGTGGTGTGGAAGAGACTGTTGCCGAGAGAACAACGATGTGTTGTTTGAACGCTGCTTCTCTTCTACGAAATTAATGAATTCATGGATTGTATTGACTGCAATCGCGGCCACAGAAACCGCACTGGCAAGAGCCACTATCCTGTCCATTGCCATAGAATCACTCCATTCCAGGTGGCATGCGGTTAACCCATACAGCAGCGAGTTTGTCTTCTAGTATGTCCAAACGCTCGCAGGCCATTCTGCCGAATGATCTACCCATGCCGAAACCAATGGCTGCGGCAGCTCCAACAAGAACTCCGTTTACTCCTCCAATGGCCAGTCCGGGGATAGAAACGTTGTCTGATTTAGACATCAGCGTGACCTCCCCTTGCTCTCATCTTTCGTGATTATGACTTCGTGTACAAAGGGGAAACGAAACCCCTCTCCGTTGGTCATCTTAGCATAATAATGCTCGAATGCGCTTACTGCTGCGCCAACTGCTATCGATGCGGACAATGCCGCCATCATTCCAATTCTATACTGTATCATTCACTTCTTCCCCTTCTGTTCATCTTCTTGCTCATTTCCAGACTCGCCCTTTGCTATCCTGGATACGCTTGAACCAATTGATCCGGCAACGTTGCCAGCGGTCTCAACAGTTACCTTCGTGACCTCTCCGGTAGCGTCGATAATCGCGCTAATCGCACGACCACCCCCCACTGCAAGATGCACTGCAGTCTCCTCGCCTGCGTTAACCAGTTCTTTCACCGCTGATGTGAATTCATCGACTATAGCGTTGAGTCCCTTGGTCGCCTTGTCGACAGGTTTTGGCCCGGTCATGAATAGTCCGAAGGGGGGTCTTAGTATAATGTACGGAGGGAGGATTTAGGTGGTAAATGAACCCCCTAAACTACATTTCATCAGAAGGTAGGTAGAAGAATGCCTTTGGATACTCTCCCATCTTCTGTCCAAGCTGGATGAATCTCCCTATGTCGGATCTCCAAAGTTTTCCGGCCTCGGTGATTTCCCAGTGGACAAGAGGATGGCCTCCCCTACCTACCTCTCCGGAGTCTATTTTATCGATTAATTCAGCCAATACTAGCGATTCTAGCATCTTTTTCAGCTCCTTTCTGTCAACTCCTGTGGCCCTCTCGATTCGAATAAGGCGTTTGGTGTGAATCTCCTTGGAACGCATCCTGGATAGGTATAGCAGAATCCGATATAGCGTTACAGGGTAGTCACGTTGTTTTCTCATGTCTGTCGTTCTTCCGAGAGTATCATGCACCAAAAAACAACCGGTAAGTGGTTATTGAACTACCTAAATCACAACGCGGAACCACGCAGCGTGGCTGCTTGATTCATCGCCGACCTGACCAGCACGATGGCGATGATTGCCCCTGAGCCGAAGGCGATGCCGATGTACTGGTGGGTGTTGTAGAACAACCAGGCGATTCCCAGTAGGGAGAGATACGAGACCACTTGGCAGATGATTGACAGTTTCAGCAGCATGACGTACTCTATGTCAGTGGCATTCTCGAACTCTTGGATGTAGGAGTGTATGAGAAAGAAGACGGCTTGGAAAGGCAGGGCGGCAGCTAGGACGGCAAGTCCCATTATGGTGCCCATGTCAGGATTATCTGGGTTCAGCTCCAGACCTCTGAACAGCATGTTACCTAAGTTGACACCGATGATGGCAGCGTGAATCGTCCACGCCTTGTCCGAAGGAGCGTTGTCTCCTCGGGCATTCTCAGGAACCATGCCCGCGCTCGGATTCGCAGTGCTGTTGAATATTACTCTCGCCCAGCGATGCTCAGGCGGTGTTCCGAGGTATCCGCTTGCCTACCCAGCGCTTCCAGATAGGTGGTACCAGACAGGGCCACCAGCATGCGTAGTACCCAGCGGGGAGCTCAGGTGCCTCCGGGTGAGGGCGGAGCTGCCAGAACGGTACGCTGGCGCGCACATGGTGGTCTGA
>JASMMD010000025.1 GCA_030748335.1 Candidatus Thalassarchaeum sp.
CTTCGATCTAACCATCAACGGCGAGGCCCCATCCATCGACACCGTCACTGGCGCCTATGCCACGATGTACATCAAGAGCAACTCCGACCTCGACTTCAGTTTCGTCACCTCTGTCGAGGACGTCATAGCAGACTGGACCCTAGAGTCTGGGAACAACGACTCCGTGACCGGATGGGACGGCTCAATCATAGACGCAGACGAGTACAGCCACACCCAGCAGATCAATCCGTCCATCCCGACGCTTGGCTCCTTCTGCGTTGGCGACTCTTCTTCGAACACGGGCTGTAGGATTGGCGCGGAGTGGTTGCTCACTCTGTACCTGCATGACGAGGCAGGGCACACTCGCATGTCCTACATACGCATGGTAACGGATGATACTCTGGCCGATGAGTTCAGACCCCTTGCCAGCGCGACCATGGTCGATGACGCCACCAGCAGTGAGTACGTCAGCCTAGATGGCACGAAGACGGTTGCCGGCGTGGACTGGCCAATCTACCGCGCTAGGTTGTCCGACACCGGCGACCTCAGCATATCGTTCGATGCCAGCGAGAGCTACGATCCGGATGCGCCCGAGGGCGAGAAGGGCATTGAGCTCTACGAGTGGAAGGTTTTCTTCGACTACCCGTGGGACAGTTCGGATCCGACCTTGGAGGGGCATGTGTTCCAGATTCCGGCAGCCGCCGGAGGTGAGGAATGGTCCTACGTCTTCAGGAACCTGACTGCCAGCCCGGACGGCAACCTCGAGAACGAGATTCGAATCGAGTTGATAGTCTACGACAAGGCGGGCAAGCAGAGCGAGAAGCACAGGATGTACTTCGTAGTCGTAGGAGAGGACTTCGGCGACGATGAACCCATCGTGCAGTTCACCAATCCCGGGCCGAACGAGAACCAGAACGCCGACCTGGTCACCATCACCGGTATCCTTGTGTCCGGAGCGGAGAACGGGGACGTGGTAATCGAGGTCGCGCTGACCGAAGCCGTGCTCGACTACACTCCGACTCAGAAAATCACTCAGAAGTCGATTGGCAAGTACAACACCACAGAACTCCTGTCCGATAGTCAGCAGTTCACCATGACCTTGGACATCTCGGACCTCTATCAGGAGACTGGCATAGCCGCCACCATCTACGTGAAGATCAAGGAGGGCGATGGTGAGAGGCATACTCTCTATCAGGAGATAGGAATCACTCTGGTTCCTCGTCTCCCGCCGGTTGAGCCCACAGACGAAGGAGAGGGCATGAGCATGCTGCTCATCGGGGGCATCGGCGTGTTCGTACTGCTACTCGTGGTGGTGGTAACGATGATGATGCGCGGCCGAGGCAAGGATGACTCCGGCGAGGACACAGTCGAGCAGTTTGGAGGCGTCGAGGAGATGGATCCGGTCGAGGCCTACGTCCAGCAAATGGTGGCCTCGGGCTACGACGAGCAGACTGCTAGGACCTACGCTAAGCAGTACTACGCCCAGTATTACGAGCAGCAACGCAAGGGCGGCGGCTGACGCCAGACATTGAGAGCCCACTGCAAACGCACCTTGAAAACGAGGTGCAGACAGCGCTGCCCGTGGACACCTCCGGTCCGTACACAGTCACTGACATCTCCCTCGCTGAGGGAGGCGAGGCCAGAGTCTCGTGGGCCCGCAGCAGGATGCCAGCCCTCGCTGCTTTGAGGGCCGCCGTGGAGAGCGAGAAACCCCTCTCTGGCCAGCGCGTGGCAGGCTGCCTACACGTCACCAAGGAGACCGCAGTCCTAATCGAGACTCTCAGGGCGGCTGGAGCGGAGGTGTCGTGGTCCGGGTGCAATCCGCTCTCTACCCAGGACGACGTAGCCGCATGGTTGGCTAGAGAGGGCTATGACATCCATGCTTGGTACGGTCAGAGCACTGAGGATTTCTACCGGTGCATCGACCGCACCCTCGAGTTCAGACCGACTCTCACACTCGATGACGGAGCCGATTTGATCTACCGCGTCCACAGCGACTTCCCGCAACTGGCGGATGGCATCGTCGGTGGGACCGAGGAGACGACCACCGGAGTCATACGGCTGCGGGCGATGGCCGAGGCAGGGGAGTTGCTGTACCCGGTAATCGCGGTGAACGACGCGGCCACTAAGTGGGACTTCGACAACGTGCATGGCACCGGCCAATCCACACTGGACGGAATCATCAGGGCTACCAGTGTGCTACTCGCAGGCAAGGACTTCGTGGTCGCAGGCTACGGTCACTGCGGTAAGGGTCTGGCCGCGCGGGCTCGTGGCATGGGGGCCAATGTGATTGTGACCGAGGTCGATCCCTTGCCAGCCCTCCGGGCTGTCATGGACGGCTTCCGGGTCATGAGGATGGACGAGGCAGCCGCCCTAGGTGACATTTTCTGCACCGCCACCGGGATGAAGGACGTAATCGTGGGCAGGCACTTCGACTCCATGAAGGACGGCGCGATAGTCTGCAATACTGGGCACTATGATTGTGAGATTAGTATACCTGACCTTGAGGAGCGCTCCACCGACTGCCGCACCATCAGGGAGAACAACGAGGCCTTCCTGATGAGGGATGGGCGTACGATTCACCTGCTGGCCAGGGGCCGGCTGGTCAATCTCGCGGCCGCCGAGGGTCACCCGAGCGAGGTGATGGACATGTCGTTCGCCAATCAGTTTCTGGCCCTGTGTCGTCTGGCTTCCGAGGGTGGCGACTACGACAACAGGGTCTACGACATCAGTCCCGAGCAGGATGCAGAGCTGGCCGCACTGAAACTCAAGACGGCCGGAATAAGCATCGATGAGCTGTCGCCAGAGCAGATCGCCTATCTGAGCGACTTCAGAGCCGGAACCTAGTCCTCCAAAGGCTCCAGTTCATCAGATGGCGGCTCCCACCAGTCAGAGTCACCTTCCTCGATTGTGAAATCCGGAATCTCAGGCTTCCATCTGATTGGCAATTTTTCCCCTGACTCGACCACGAGCTCCAGCCTCTCTGAGAGAGCCGGCATCCTCTGGCCGACCATGGCGTTGTACATCTTGCTCCCCCTGATTCCATCGGGGATGCACACCTTGCCACTGCTGGTCTCGCAATCTATGGCGCGGTCGAGGTCCAATGCATGCCGATTCAGCTTGTGCAGCAGACCGGAGGTGACTTTAGAGAGCGCCATAAAGCAGGCCAAGATGAATACAAAGACCAGAATGAACCCCCAAGTCGAACCCCCTACCAGCGTCATCGCGACGGTCCCAAGCAGGAACACTATAGGAGCGATGAAAGTGATTAAGAAGAAGGTCGGAGATATCGGCTTGCGCTTCTTCATCCTCTCGATTATCGCCCAGCGCGGATGTTTGGGGTTCTGCGGCCTGAAAATCTCGTCCTCCTCCATCTTCGCCGCCCTCGATACCATCCTGTTAACCGATTCCATGCGAGCAAGTTGGTTACTCGTCGTCGCTTCCATACCATCGCTGAAGAGCTCCTCTAGGAGTTCTGCACACTCCTCGTAATGACCCAGTCTCACCAGTATGGCGATTTGCTCTATCAAAGGGGCGACCTCGTTCGGAGCAATCTCCCGCCTGTCCTGCCACCACCTGAGTCCCTCTTCCAGCATTCCAAGGTGATCGACCAGCAGGACGCCCCCGAGCCTCCAGGCGTCGAAACTCTCTGGGTCAATCTTCACGACCTTCCGTAGCGCTGAGATTGCTTTCGCTGCCTGCTTGAGGCTTGGCATCTCCTGCCGCCCCTTGGTCTCAGCGGGCAGCGACCAGCGAGCCACACCCATCCACGCATCGGCGTGGTCGGGGTCTATCGAGACGGTTTTCCTAGCCGCTTCGAGGGCAGCGTTCCTGTCTCCCGATTGCTCCGCCTCGACCGCGTCGAGCCAGACCATCTCGGCGCTCTTGGTCATGCACCCTGCTGGGGCTAGTAATCCATGAAGGCTGGGGTAAGGGGAGTTCAACGGTCCTTGCCGCCCCGCCCACTTCGGGATCGACCTCTACCCTTCCAGTTTTCCCGGAGATCGGGCCTGCGTTTCCTGCCCCGGGTCTTCCTTGATCCCTTGCCTTCGACCGGCTTCCGAGTGTCGCAGCGGTTGCACACTGTCCTCTTGGCGTAATTGTGATTCTTGCACTTTGGGCAATTCCAGTCCCCTGGCTTCATATTTGAGTCTCTGAAACCACCCGAATTGTTAGGTCGATGGCCACGAGAATCTCTGCCTCTTGCACCACCACCTCTCGGTTTCGGTTCTTCACAACCAGTACGATTGCAGACTTTCTTGTTTGCGAAATTGTGGTTTTTGCACTTCGGGCAGCGCCAGTCACCCGGCTTCATACTCGAGCCTCTATCCCTTCCGAACTTACGGTCCCGGCCCGTCTGATTGTTACCTCGCCTACTGCCTGAGCGACCATCTCTTCCACGTCTGAATTTATTCTCTCCCGATCTCCTATCCTGCCGACCTCGATTGACCCTCCCGCGGGGAGCAATCTCAACTGGTGAACCTATTGCGCTTACAGCATCTATGCCCTCATTTAGGGGATGTACGTGGACGAACGGCCCCTCAATCGGCCCCAATACAGTCTCCACTCTCCCAAGCGTCTTCCCACCGGTGATTCGGATACCGGCTCCTAGTCTAGGCGCGCGACCTTCGAAGGAGATCAGGAGGCCCCCTTCGTGCGACTCGCTAGACACCGTGCCAGAGAAGCTCATGGCTCAGTCGCGTCGCCTACCGTACATGAGGGCTACGACTGCGGCTGCCACCACCGAAGGGAGGCCGACTGCAGGAAGTAGGCCACCATCATCTCCTCCTTCCTGAGGGGGCGCCGTCACCGGCTCAGGCTCTTCGAAGAGGTGCGAGTTGTTCACATTCTGGGAGATTTCCGAGCACTTCCCCGAGGAATCACAGCCCTGGACTGAGACGATGTGCTCTCCCTCGCTCCAGAGTTCGAAGTTGATGCTAGGGGTCGCCCACGTGTTCCCCGTCGAGCTCACCGAACCGGTCCGCGAGCCGTCTATGAACATCTCAAACTCGACGGACTCCCCGTCTGGGTCGCTGTACTGCCCCTGCATCGACCATTGCGATCCATCCCATTCGGTGTCGGTTATCGTCATCAATGGAGGTGAGGACTCCTTGACCAAGTCGATGTCGTAGATGTACTCCATGGAGTAAACATTCGAGTTTCCAACAACTCTGACCCAGACGCCAACATCACCGGGGACGGTGTCCGATGCTGGCAGTTCCACTACCGCTTCGCCGGTGAAGACGATTGTGACAGGGGAGGATGACTGACCATCCTGAACCAGGCCGATTTCAAGTTCTAGCTCAGGCCACTCGGATGTCGGTGAGATGGATATCGGGTGCGGGTCGGAGAGAGTCGTCTCGGACGAGCCGATGGAGAACGGGACGCCGAGATTCCAGGTCCTCTCCCCAGAGCTCTGCCCAGCAGAGTCGATAGCCTCACAGGTTACCTCTCCGGGAGCCCCTCTGGGAATCTCCGCCCACCACGATCGATCCGCCCCCTCAGTCAGCTCTAGTGACGGGGCTCCAGTGCATCTGACGTCCAGTTGGGAGGCCCCACCCTCGTCCGAGAACCACGAGGAGACATCGTCCCAGTCTGTCCAGACGTGCTGGCCTCCGCTCGGAGATGGGAACCAAGCACCGTCGACCGGGGCGATATCAGTCCAGACAGGAGGATCATCGACGGGAATAGGCTGGGTAGTGAAATCTGCGAACAGGTCCTCTCCCAATGGCCAATCCGCGAAATCCGCATCGGGCATGATGGTTAACCTCAGGCTACCGTCGGATTCGACCTCGAGCGTGTGCGTGGAAGAGCCATCCCCCAAGCAGGTCCCGCGAATCGGAGCAGGTATTGGAGACTCTTCTTCGAAGCTCACATCCCTGCCCTCGCATTCCTCCCACATATCCAGACGCAGGTCCTGAGTCACAGGGAAGTTGAACTCCAGACTAGCTCTAGTCATGTTTGAGGCGTTGATGACGAGCGTGAACTGATTGCCGTCAGCCACACCCGGAATTGTCATCGTTGAATTCAACCAGAGTTGGACGCGACACTCGTCGATGCCGTCAGAAGCAGGAATCGCGGTGTCGCAGTCCCGACTCTCGTCAGGTACGACGGGAACCTCCTCGCAGTCGTTTCCGAAGGTGGATGTGCAGTCCTTGATTTGCGAGTGCCGGGGAGGGATGATGTTGAACTCCTGTATCTCGACCCCGTCCTCCTCCCAACTGGTATTCTTCCAACTGACCCCTTGGCCGCCTCTGTGGGGATCCCCGTCCCTGATTCCTATCCGGGTCAGAGTGTGTTCGATGCACTCGCTGGCCAGAGCTCTGAAGAGCTCGCGCTCGTCAGTAGACAACCAACCGTCGCCTCCGTCGTTCGGGTCAATCTCAGCCATGAACTCGTCCATGGTCACCCTGATGTCGTCGGCAAGAGTCGCGTTGATCCAAGCCACAGCGCGGACATCGGCGGTTTGCCAGTCGGGATTGATTTCGAATACGAACTCCGCCTTGGTGTATTCGAACATGTCCTCAAAGGTGATCGAGCCGCACTGGTCCTCCAGCGAACCGCCACCTCCAAATTGCTCCATACGCAGAGGATCATCCTCAAGATTCCCCCCGCGCCATCCCTCGTTAGGAGAAACTAGACTCACCGTTAGCAGGAAGACGAGGGCGATGGAAGCGGCGGTCTGAACCCTCGTCATGAAAATTCTAGCGCAAGCGAGCATGATGATTCTATCGCCCTCCTGAGAAGGCGTTTAGGGCAACCTAAAATTGAGAACTGGAACTCTATTCGATTAATTTAGGGCGACCTACATGACAAGACCGAGAGTCATTGTCTGGATGGTATTTGGATTATTGATCTGCACAACATTGAGCGGATGCCTAGGGCCCGAGGAAGAGAAGATCAAAATCGCATTCAAGACTCAGGACGACTACAATAATCCCGACGCCAACCCGCAGAGACTAGCCGACTTCATCGCAGAACATACGGGCATGGAAGTAGAGCTGTATCCAATCTCCAGCGATCTGGCCGCTATCGAGGCCATCAGATTCGGTCATGCTGATGTCGCCATCCTCGATGGAGGATCTGCTTGGCTGGCTTGGCAGCAGCACGGCTTCGAGGCGATTCTAGCGGACCAGAAGTCCGACGGCTCGAACTACTACACAGCCTCTGCCTGGGTGCTCAACAGAAGTGACATACAGTCATTGGAGGATCTGGAGGGCAGGGATTCGTGCCATACCGGTTGGCTCAAGTCAGCCGGGATGCTGATGCCGATGGGATACATGATTGGGCAGGGCTTGGTCGAGGTCTCGGGAGACGAAGAGGACATCGACAGCCTGAGGACTACAATCGAGAACCACTTCGGCAACGCTTCGATTCCCGCCAGTGGGGATGTCTACTACGGATATGGGGGGGCATTCCGATGCATGACAGAGGGCTTCGGTGATGTCGCATTCGCCAAGACCACATCCTATGGGGACCACTGTGAGAGCAACGACTGGTGCTTGGACCGCTCTGAGTATCGAATGCTGGAACCGGCTTTCGGACAGGTTCCGAGCCATTCCGTGATGGTCAACGCGGATGCCTATGGTGATTCAAAGACAGAATCAATCACCATGGCTTTCCTAGCCCTTAACCTCGATTCGGAAGGTCAGTCCATCCTCGAATCAGTGATGGGCACGCCGGGGATTTCCGAAGTCGATACCGGGAGCCATCTCGGGTCATACAGCGCTGCCATCGGCAGTATCCCCGGCATAGCTGCCTACTTCGAGGACAAGTATGGGAATTAGTGAGGTCGCGTGTCGGAGCAGATTCTCTCAGTCAACTCTGCTGCTATCGGCTTCGACGATACAGAGCCCCTGATTGAGGGCGTGCAGCTAAGGCTGCGAGAAGGGGAAATAGTGGGTCTGACCGGAAGGTCGGGAATCGGCAAGACAACGCTCATCCGCACCTGTGCAGGACTGATTCCGCCCCTTTCCGGAAGCATCAGTTTCGCGGGAGCCCCACTAGCCGGCAAGGCCCGCGGGGAAGTGGGCCTGATCCCTCAGAGATTGGGTCTCATTCAGCATCAGACAGTCGGATACAACGTTCTCATGGGGGCATTGCCTAGGGCAAAGTGGTACCAATCCGCGTTTTCACTACCCTCTGCCGAGATGAGGGAATCCACCCGTAATGCAGTCGAGGCCGTCGGCCTGCAGGACAAGATCCTGACTTCAGTTAATTCTCTCTCTGGAGGGCAGCAGAGGCGCGTAGCCATAGCCAGAGCCATGGTGCAGAGCCCGAAACTGATCCTCGCAGACGAGTGCCTCGGAGAATTGGACGCAGAGACGGCCAAGGGCATCATCAATCTGCTCAGAGACCTAGCCGATGACGGAACGGCGATTCTCATAGTCGATCACAACCCGGTGCGAGCGAGGACATTCTGCGACCGCGTGCTGCAACTCAGAGGGAAGAAATTGGTAGAGTTGGGTGATGAAGAGCAGGATGCAACTCCCGCTCTTCCGGTATTGAGGAGGCCTGAGCAATGAGCGATACGTCCAGGGTGGTGCAGATTTTTCTCAAGCGACCGATGATTAGGGTGGCACTGGTACTACTGGGCCTCTCTGTCCTAGTCGCTTCGCATCTACGAATCACATTGTCGCGATTGGGGGACGCATCCTCCAATCTGAGGGTCATAACGCAAGAAGCGTGGCCTCCTGACTTCTCAGTCGTGACCGACAGGGCGTCATGGGCCTATCCTCCTTGCGAGTTGCAGACGGATTGGATGTGTAGCCCAGCCGTGGTGGGGATGACCCAGACCCTCGAGATAGCATTCTTGGCAACGATTCTCGGCATGGTGCTGTCTCTACCTCTAGCAGCGGCGTCCGCGACCAATCTGGCCCCTCCCCTGCTGGCCCAGTCGATCAGACAGCTGCTTGCAGCCCTGAGGGTGCTGCCATCCCTAATCTGGGCCTTGATATTCGTGATATTGGTCGGAATCGGCCCCCTAGCTGGAGTCCTAGCTATGACAATGTACTCCGTGGGCTACCTTGGGAAACTCCAGTACGAGGCCTTGGAGGGAGTGAGCCGCGAGCCTTTGGAGGTGGCGCGCACGATGGGTCTACCGCGATGGCAGGTGGCCCGCTTCTTCGCGATTCCCGAGGCTGCAAATTCGCTGCTAAGCCAGATGCTGTTCATGTTTGAGTACAATGTCAGGCACGGCTCGGTGGTCGGATTGGTCGGCGCGGGTGGGATTGGCTGGTACATGCAGTACTACTTGGAACCGTTCAAGCTCTATGACAGGGTTCTGGCCCTAATCATCGTGATGTACGTGGTGGTAATCGTAATCGATCAAGTATCACTGAGGGTCCGTAGGAGATTCATAGAGGATGAACCGATGAGGCCGAAGTGGAAACAGGTCTTCCTGCCTTGGACGGACGGCTAGTGCCTGCTATGCCTCTGGAGAATCGTCCGCAGTGATTCTGATTGCACCCTCATCATAGTAGATGTGTATGTTGTCACGCACCTTTGAAGTCAGCGAAGCCAGAGCCTCGTAGACTTCCTTCTCATCGACCTTGAACGCGTCAGCGGCACGCTTGGTCGACCACGCCACCTCCACAAAGTCGGATGCCGAAATCCACTTCAGCAGCCGCAACTCGAACTCGGTTAGGTCCTCAAACGCCATCTGATTCAATCTCCGAGAGTACAACTGGGCAATCAATCCTTGCCGAGATCAGCCCTGGTACGAGTCGACCATCTGGCGAACGGCCTCCTCGACCTCTATGCTGCCATCTAGGAGGCCACCCAGTGCTGCCAGGAATGGAGCCTCCATTCCGAGCCTTCGAGCCCTGTTGTTGAACATCCGGCACGCACGAACCCCTTCTGCGACCATGTGCATCTCTCCCTGCGACTCTTCCAGTGAGAGCCCGGAGCCCAGCTTCTCGCCGAGAGTCCGATTCCTGCTGCGAGGACTCGTTGAGGTGACGTATAGGTCACCAATCCCAGCAGGGCCGAATGCCGTGCTGGGCTCTGCCCCCATTGCATCAAGCAGTATGATTCCCTCGCTGAAGCCCGCAAGTACCAGAGCGGCCTTGAGGTTGTCACCTCCCTTTGCATGAAGGCCGTCGACCAGTCCGCACGCGAGCGCGACCGTGTTCTTGTACGCGCCCCAGAGCTCAGCTCCCATGGGGTCGTCAGCTGCCTTGAGCAGGAGGTTGCTGGTGGACAGGCGCTCCGCGATTCGGTCTGCCACGCTGCGGTCGTGACAGGCCACCAAAGCGGTCGTCATCACCCCGCGAGCTACCTCTGGAGCGATTGTGGGGCCCGTCATCACGATGACGGGGTTCGACTTGCCAGCCTCCTCCAGACGCCTCTCGATGGCATCCGAGATCATCCCAGAGCCACCTTCCTCTGAGGGAGCCAGCCCCTTGGCCAGATCGACAAGCACGTGAGAGGGTCTGAGATGGGGAATCAGGTCGTCGACCACAGAGAGTATGACTCCACTTGGCAGAGCAAGCACGATAATCTCGCTCTCCGAGGTGATGTCGGAGATTTCCATCGTCACCTGCATCTTGGGAATCTTGTATCCTGGCAGATACTTCTGATTCTCGTTGTCGGTCATCATGTACTCGTAGACATCCTGCTCTATCGTCCACCCGAGGACGTTGTGCCCATCATCGCACCAGACGTATCCCAGAGCGGTGCCCCAGTTGCCCAGTCCGAGAATGCCTATTCGTGCCATATTCGCCGGACTTCGGGCCCAACATGCCCGTTATGACCCTATGGGGGGGCGGATACGAGGGGCGTTGCCTTATTGACGGAAATACTCCCGTGCCGGTACGAGCAGGGGTACCCGAGTGGTCAAAGGGGCTGGGTTTAGGTCCCAGTGCGTAGTGCTTCGCAGGTTCAAATCCTGTCCCCTGCACCATTACCTGACCAGCGACGCCCATCGATTTCGGGTTCGCCATTCTGAAATACGGGATGCCATTCGTCGGTAATCCAAGCAGGGGTTCCCGAGCGGTCAAAGGGGCAGCGTTCAGGTCGCTGTGCGTAGTGCTTCGCAGGTTCGAATCCTGTCCCCTGCACCATCTCCGCACCAGCGGCAGAAAACTTTCCCGATGCCACCCTCTCGGTCGACCGTGGAAGAGCAGAGGGGCCAGCGGAAGCAGGACATGTCGCAACTCAAGCTCGCTACCATCATCATCACGGGCATCGTCGTGCTCGCTGGGCTGGGCGGTGCGATAGTCTTCCTGGGAGTCAGGGGCTTGATTGACGCCGCCGAGGAGGAACTTCAGAACGAGTTGTCAGAAGCCCCTCCGCCCAGCCTTGCCCAAGCGACATGGGTCGTCGACGACATCGAGACGCTTGCGGACTTCGGCTATCGCAAGATCGACAGTGTCGCTCACGCCAACGCCGGCGACTTCATCCAATTCAGACTCGAGGACCTCGGCTATGAGGTCGAGATCCAGAACTTCACCACGGAGCTGTGCGAGGACTGCCGCAACTACATCGCGACCATGGAGGGTGAGAACCCGGACTCGTGGATTGTCGTTGGCGGCCATTACGATGCGATCTGCTACAGCCAGCAAGTCATCATCGGCATAGAGTACCCCGGGTGCACCTCGGAGGGAGCGTACGACGATGCTACCGGAGTCGCTTCAGTGCTCGAGCTGGCTCGGCTAATGATGGAGTGGCAGCAGGTCGCTTGGGACGAATTTGGCATAGCGCTCAAGCCGGAGCACACATGGAAGTTCGCGGCTTGGGACTACGAGGAATGGCAGGGCAGCGGGTCCCCAGAGGGGGCCGGATACGGCAGCGAGACCTTCGTCACAACGCTGCCCGAGGGAGTCAAGATTGCCACATACATAAATCTGGATATGTATGGGCTCAACTGGCCAGTCGAGACCCAGTTGGCAAGCCAACTCAGCGGCTGTGACGAGGACTACTTCCACCTTTATCTGTTCACCTCGCCAGTCGATGACTGGTCGTACTACGAGGACAGGGGGGTGAACGTCACCGACGAGATGCGCGAGCAGGCCGCGCTGCTCCAGGACAGGCTCGGGATGGTGCTGCACGAGCAACTGCAGTACCCGACCGAGTGGGTGACCGTGCTAGACGACACCAAAGGCAATTCAGATCATTACAATTTCATCTCGCGCGGATGGCCGGCCACCTGGTTCCGCGGCATGCACGAGTTCCTCCAAGAGGAGGACGACACCTGTGAGCAGTCTCCCAAGCACGCACCTACTGACAGGGTCGATGTCCTGTACACCTTAGCCGGCGGGCGTGGGGGCCTTGAGGCAGGAATGCAAACCGGACTCAATGCCCTAGCCCTGTTGATGTGGAACGACATTACCGGAAATTGGGAGTGACCTACGCCGCCCCATTGTTGATAAGCGCCACACAGGGGCGAATCTACAATGACACGAGCATACGCTCTACTTGCAAGCATACTACTGATGGCCACCCCGTTGGCCGGATGCACGTCCAGCCCAGAAATCGAGGAAATCGTCGACGACATCCTCGGATGCATGGACGAGAACGCCGAGAACTACGACGATAACGCCACTGCGGAGCTGTTGGGCGACTGTATCTACCTAGCCTCGATGGAGGTCTTCATGACCGCCATGACCGAGCAGATGGAGATAGACGAGATGCTCGAAATCATTCCCCAAGCAGGATACTCCATGTCAATCACGGCGAGCGAATTTAATGTCGATATGGGCATGCAAATGGACACAGTCATCGAAGAGATGGTGATGGCCGATTTGGATACCGATTCGGTCTATGTCAAGAACGGCATGTCGATGGCACCCTTGATGACCTTCGAGTACACTCATATCCAGGTTGGTGAACTCGTCAATGTTCACTACACCCTGGGTGGGATGTTTGCCGGCGAGGGCGCCGGAATGGGTTCGTATCAGACCAGAGATGCAGACCCTGATGTCATGGAGATTATTTCCTCAATGGTCCAGGCATCTGATTCAGACGGCCTCGGAGAGATAGGACTCGCTCTGCCTACGGGTGATCTTAGCGAGATGTCCAGTGACATGCCCGCCGATGCGGAGCCTGTAATCTCCTACGACGATGAGTCAGGGGTTCAGACAATGACCCTCGAGTACACCAACGACAGCGGGCACGACATCTCAATCGTCACCCTAATCGACGATAGCGAGGACCTCATGTCCTACGAAATATCAACTGACAACGGCTCTGCTACCACCTCAATCAGCTACACAGTGATGTGGGGAGACGCCGTGATTATCGAGGTCGACGACACCCTACCAAGGACCTCGATCCCAATCAATTTCCACGTCGAGGGTATGCCCGAGGACGATGGCGGCGATGACATGTTCTACTGCGACAACGGAAACGAGATTTCGAGGGACTTGGTCGACGACGGCTGGGACGACTGCGGTGATGGCTCTGACGAGTCTGACGATGGCGACGACGATGATCGCGACCCAGAGCAGATGATGGACTACATGGACACGGACGACGACGGCTATCTGAGCCTGCAGGAACTCATCGATTTCCTCAACAATGACAGGGAGCAGAACGGGGAGGAACCTATGTCCAGCGAGGAGGAGGAGGGTACGGCTAACTGGTTCTACAGCGGCGATACCGATGGGGACGACCTGCTCAGCCTCGACGAATTTACGCAATTGTTGGAATCCACCGGCGATGACGATGGCGGCGATGATATCGATTGGATGGACTATTATGACGGCTACTGCGAATGGGAAGGAGACGTAGATGGAGATGAGGACGTTTGGTATTGCAAGTATTCTGAGGATCAAGAATACTGGGACACTTGGTGGTACTACTGTGAAGACCACGAGGATGACGGCTGGCACTGCACTGACGACTTCGGACAAAGCGAGGACTTCGAGTACTCTTCAGGAGGAGACGAGTGGTCAGGGTCAGATGATGACGATGAAGGAGATGAGATGTTCACATGCGACAACGGAGACGAGATCCCGATGGACTGGGTTAACGATGGCTGGGACGACTGCGGTGACGGCTCTGACGAGTATGAGGATGGTGACGAGTCCGACGATGAGGAGGGCGACGTCGAGCCCTTCCGAGTCACCATGATGGTCATGGGCCAGACCCTGAACGCTCCTATCTCGGACTTCGAGGTCAGGTTCCTTTTCGATTGCCGTGAGCCTGAAGATGAGGAGGACGACATCCCTCCCTCGGATTGCTCAATCGCCGCCTCGAACGGACTTACCGAGGGCTCAGCTACGGTCGATCCCACGCTCACTGAGTACGAATTCACCTACGAGTACCTAGACTACGACGGTGATGGCTTGATTTCAGACATGGACACCTTGGTCATTGACAATCTCTGGCCAGACGTCCGGGTTGAGCTGTACGACACTTGGGCAGACCAGTACACATCCGAATCGTTCGCAACTGCTGAGATGCTACCGGGCTTCGGCGCGCTGATGGCACTGACAGTGCTACTCGGTGCGGCGTTCGCGACCCGTCGCGACTGAGTATACCGGAACTCCGTAGTCCCTGTCCCCTAACGGGGACAG
Source organism: Candidatus Thalassarchaeum sp. (assembly GCA_030748335.1). Classification (GTDB taxonomy): domain Archaea; phylum Thermoplasmatota; class Poseidoniia; order Poseidoniales; family Thalassarchaeaceae; genus Thalassarchaeum. The sequence continues at coordinate 14,499 of JASMMD010000025.1, forward strand.
GGCTATGAGGCCCCTCTAGCGTGACTGTACTGTGACGGCAGCGAAAGCGGCGGAAGCCGCTCTAGAGGATGTGGAAGAGAATCCTCTGGACAGGGAGCTGGACCGGATACGCCAGCGCCGGACTGGACAGAAGAAGTTCTTCCGAGGAACCTTCGACGACCTGACTCTGGCCATAGGAATAATCTCCGGGATAGTGTTCTTTGGTGGGATGATGGTACTCTCAGCAGGACAACTAGCCTCGGACTCGATTACTCTAGACCAGACTCTCTCGAAGACCCCTCTCGACCCCAGTGGCGAGTGTCTGGACAGGGAGGGCGAGGTCTGGATCAACATCTGGGGTGACCACGACATGGTGGTGGTCAAGTCCAACAACGCACCCCCTGATGCCACTCTCTTAGCCTCACAACTCATTCCTGCAGGAGGAGGCGAACCCCTCTTGTCGGCATTTACGGGAGGCAGTGCAGATATTCGCTCGGAGATTCATCTCGATGACTCGATTCCAGAGGGCCAGTATCTCCTGTCTGTCACTCTTTACCACTCGGATTCAGTCGATTCGCTTGACGGAGTCGACAACCAGAGCGAGTATGAATCGATATCGGACTCGCTGACGAGCCTCAGCACCAAGCAAGTCGATGTCGAAGTCAAGACGGTCGAGACCGGGAGCCTGTTCAACAGGGTCGAGTCCAAGCAGGCAGATGTAATCGACGACGACCCGAGGTCCTGCTACACTATGGAACAGATGGGTGAATGGGGCTGGGTCCTGATGGGGGCCGAGTGGGTGGGAGGTAGGGAGACCGCGATGCTCCTCGGTGGCAACGCCGGCGTCCCGGCTTGGTGGCTGGCATTCATCTCCCTCGGCATGTCCGTCTTCTTCCTCTGCGTTCAGTACCCGCTTATGCACAGGTTGTATCACAGGGACGCCGACGACCTACTGAGTACTGCTCAGATGAGGAGGTTGATCGAGCGTATCATCACCGGTGTGGCAGAGGAGCTTCGGTGCGAGGTCGACTTCGAGCAGATGAGGCTGCAGGACAGGCCGATTTCAATTGATGTCATCGTTCCTTACAAGACTACGGGGAGGACGATAGCCTCGCCGATAGATGTGAGGGCCGAGGTCATCAAGGAACTCCTTGAGGAGTTCGCAGTATTCGGCGAGATGCGCCCTCTGCAACTCAAGGTCGTATGCACTGACTCTAGCACTTCGGCAGACATGACTTCCCTCGGCCCCGAGTTCTTCTACACCGACTCGTCCTCGGTCCCACTCGCTGAGGACTATGGACACTTCTTCTCTGAGATGAGTGCCTTCGGCCGTCTCGACACCGCCGTGCACGAGAGTCTGGCGCGTTGGTTCCGCAAGCACGACCTCGTCGACTTCGGCTCGGCGGTTATGGCAGACGAGGACGCGGTCTTCATCCGTGCGATATATCGCCCAGTACAGCGTTTCGCCTACTTCCTGTTCAAGCCCACCTACAAGGACCTTCAGGACGATTTGGAGGACCATTTGTCAGCGGACCTCATGCCCCACATGAACGGGCGTGCCCTGATGGTGAGCGCTCGCAACGAGAAGTCCACCCTCGCCGACCGAGCTATCGCCGGCAGGGTGGAGCAAGGCGTCAACGAGTTCACAGGGGAGGCGATGGTGGCGAAGAGAGGAGGCATCGCAGGAGCGCTGCTGCAGAACCCGTTCATGGGCGACATCCTGTCCTCGGTCGAGTATGTCGCCCACAAGAATCAGAGCCGCATCGACCGCTTCGGATACTGGGGACTCATCGTCTTCGTCTGGATACCTTTCATGGCCAGTGGAGTGCTGGTGGGGGCGATGCTGGGGCTTGTCGCTAGGATGCCCTTTGAGAGGGTACTGGCAGCCTGTCTGATAGGAGGGACCGCGGCATCGCTTACATGGGCCTACACCGCTAGGGGGATAATCGAGTTCATGGAGAGGTATCACGCCGAAGCAGTCGTCCCGGTGCTGCTAATCCTAGCTGTCGCGTTCACCTGGCTCAAGATCAGGGACAATAGAATCAGGCGCAGGGAGGAACTCTTCCGGGACTCGATGGCATTCTTCGCGGGCGCCTCCGAATAGTGACCTAGTTCGTCAAGAAGTTGATTAGTATGCCCTGCTGGGCGAACTACAGAGTAGTTCGTATGTCGCGCCCATTGGTCAGTATGAGGGGATTGGAGAGGCACTACCACATGGCCTCGGGCACGGTAAGGGCCCTAGATGGAATTGATCTCGATGTAAGTGAGGGCGAGCGCATCATCCTGCTGGGTCCCTCGGGTTCGGGGAAGACCACCCTCCTGAATTGCATCTCCGCCCTCGACAGCCCGACTGCTGGCTCGTACTCGTT
>JASMMD010000026.1 GCA_030748335.1 Candidatus Thalassarchaeum sp.
GGCAGCATGATGGCCTTCGACGTAGCAACAGGGTCTTGGAAACCACTCGAGTGATGAATCACAGGGTAGCCTCTAATCGGCCAATTGATGTCTTTCGTTCAGATTAAATATGCATACAATTAGGAGGAGACCGATTCAATTACGAGTGAGGAGCCAAAATGAGAGGCATTACAAAAGACGAACGTGCTGTTTCTGCCTTCGTGGAGGATAACCCCTCATTAGAGTTCAAGCTCACAAACCATGTCTTCGACCGCCTCAGGAACCGAATGGGTTGGTCAAGGAAGCAGGCTCTGTCAAAGTTCCCCGAGAGGCTTGTCCGACTAACACTGTCAGATAGCATCGTTGAGACTGCCAAAGAGGGCGCGTGGAAGATCCATCTCTTCGGCTGGGGCAAGTTCGTAATCGTCTCCGACAGTGAGACAGACGAATGGGTGGCCGTGACATTCTACCCGGAGAGGTCGTGATACTCAAAGAAAAACAGTGAGATATCACTGTCTTGCGCAATTGAATCGTAGGCTAGGGTCTGACTCGACCCACTGCGACTCCATTTATTCATTAGTTCAAATACTCTCGAGTATAACTGATGATTGATGCCTGGGATTATTGCAGTAGGGGATTTCGACAGAACACAAAACAAGTACTACATCGAATATTCAGCTAGGACTCTCGATGACTGCATCATATGCTTCAACGACGATGTGGGCAAGGGAGGTTGGGTCAGTGCCCGTGGCAGCATGCTCCGTGCTCTGATGGAGATCTTCCTAGAGTCTGGCTTGGACTGCTCGGACTTCATAGAGAAGATACAAGTGGGCGAGGAAGAAACTAACAGAATGTCCGTTTCTAAGAGGATCAGAATTGAGGGAGACAAGATAGTTCAGATAGACTGAATACCCATTGACTCGCCCCAATCGTTCAAGGCTGGCACCTCCTGACAGGGTCATGGGAAACCTCCGATTTATGGGAATACCCAACTGGCTGGCATTCGCTGTGATAGGACTCGTCTTCATACTCATGATGAAGAACGCATATTCCTGACGATTGACTCAGGGGCGACTCGTACGCTACTCTATTTTCAGGGATGGAATAGGAAGGCTGCGCCTAGTACAACATAGGTGCCCAGCAGCAGCGCTCCTTCCAGCCAGTTCGACTTCCCATCAGATGCGATGACGTTGACGATGAGGACTGCGAGGAACGCCGAGACCGTCTCGAGCATACCGAACTCGAAAGTGAGTGGGACTCCGAGAATCCATGCGATGATAATCATTAGAGGTGCTACGAAGACCGCTATCTGCGTTGATGAACCCATCGAAATAGCAAACGAGAGATCCATCTTGTCCTTGGCAGCCACGGATACGGCGGTGAAGTGCTCGGCTGCGTTACCGAAGAGAGGTAGCAGAATGACACCGATGAACAGGTGTGGCAGGCCCATGTCGTCTGCAGCGTACTCCACCGAGTGCACGAGGACCTCTGCCATCCACGACACCAGGACAGTTGCGACGACCAGTAGTATCACGGCATCACGCTGGCTCATCCCGGGCTCCTCGTGGTCGTGCGTCTCGGTTGCGAACAAGTCGACGTGGGTCCTGAACTGGAAGTATAGGAACAGGCCGTAAAGACCTAGCAGCACTATCGCCGCGATGTGACTTAGATTGGTCACTCCCTCATCTCCCTCGCTTCCACCCACAGTGGAGTTGAATACCGCCGGGATAATCAGGACAATCATAGCCAGCAGCATCAGCGAGCCGTTGGAGCTCACTTGGGTCTCGGAAAACCTCTGCTCGGTATAGTGGATGCCTCCCCAGACGAAAGCGAGGCCCATCACCAGCAGCAGGTTGCCCAGTATGCTGCCAATCAGGCTCGCTTGCACCAGATTCACCATAAGTTCCTCCGTCTCACTTCCCGCTGCTGCCTTAGATGCGGCATAAATCGCGAGGACGGCGATAATCATCTCCGCGGCGTTCCCGAAAGTAGCGTTGAGGAGTCCCCCGAGCGACTCGGACGTGCGCAGTGCAATCTCCTCTGTCGCCCTGCCCATCAGGAAGGCCAGAGGCATAATCGCCACCAGCGAGGAGAAGAATGCCATCGACTCGTCATGAGCAACATAGGCGAAGTAGCAGGTCGCAGGCAGGGCTAGGAGCAAGATGTTGAGTTTGGTATCTCTGGGATCCATCGCTCGGACCCAGCTGATATGACCGTCTGGCATATGTCTCAAACCTGCGGCTGCGTGGGAGGATGGTCAATATTGCGCCGGCCACACGCAGCGTTCATGGCTTCCCTACCGGCCGCCGGAACATGAGTGATGGCTTTCGCTTGGCTCTGACCGGGACGCCCGGGACTGGCAAGAGCACCGTAGCACAGGCGCTCTCGGATGCTGGTTTCGAGCTAGTCACGGTGGAATCCCTAGCCGAACAGCACGGTCTTCTGGGAGATGTCGATCCCTCAGACGGCGCGCGCGTCATCGACACCGACGCCTTACACGACGTGCTAGTGGCCCCATGGGAATCGCCTCCTGTTGGTCCTTCGGTGGTGGATGGTCACCTCTCTCACCACCTGCCCTGCGATGCGGTCGCGGTGCTCCGCTGCTCGCCCGACATTCTCGAGGTCAGACTGACTGACAGAGGGTATCCCGAAGGCAAGGTCCAATCCAACTACGAATGGGAGCTCCTAGGTGGTGCTTGGAACGAGCGCGAGGGCGATTCACCCTGGTGCGAGTTCGACACCTCGGAGTGCAGCATAGGTTCGGTCGTCGCCTCGCTCAGCGACTGGATAGCAGATGGCTTCAAGCCAACCAGCCCCGGCTCGTTGATTGACTGGATTGCCAGTATGGAGGAATGAGGATGTTCGAGAGGTTGCGGGGGACTTGGACTAGGGCAATAGAACCGCTGGTTCTCAGAATGGGGAATCTCGACCCGGGGGTACTGACTTGGGGCAGCCTCGTCATCGCTATCTTCTCCTTCTGGCTAATCTGTGGTGCGGGCCTCGATGATGACGGCGCGGTGATGATTGGGGCCGCCGTCCTCATGATTATGCTGGCAGGAGTTCTGGATGCGCTCGATGGTGCTCTGGCCCGGCATCAGGGTATCGCAGGCCCGTACGGCGACTTCCTCGATCACACCATCGACAGGGTCGTCGATGTCGGGCTCCTGATTGCCATCGGGATGAACTCGGCGTTCGTCAGCGACCCGAGCTCGGGGGCCGTCGCAGCGGTGCTGACCCTGTTCGGATCCTACATGGGGACGCAGGCCCAGTCTGTGGGCTTGGACAGGATCTACGGCGGCTTCGGCCGCGCAGACCGCATGGTGCTGACGGTGGTCTGCCTGTTCGCCGCCGCTTGGCAGGCACACTCAGGAGGGCTGGGGATTGATTTGTCTGACGCAGGCTACCCCAGCTGGCTCGTGCTGGGCAACAGCCACCTCAACGGCATGACTGCCGCTCTGGCCATCTCCGCTTGGGGAGGGGTCTACACATTCCTCTCCCGCTTCGTCAACGCACGCAGCCAACTGCTCGGATAGTGGCCGTGTTACAGTCCCCAGTGAAACACGCCTTACCCGCCGAAGGCGGGGGGTAACGGTTATCCTCTCTACGACTCGCCTCGGTCTCGTGGACATCGTCGAGAGAGCTGCGGCTTTTGATTCCAACATTGTCAAGCCAAGCGACCAAGGTGACAAGAAGAACGATGCGGAACTGAAGAGCTTGCTCAAATCACTACAGCCAAAGATACGAGTGTTCGGCTGTGGAGGATGCGGTTCGAACACCGTGGCTAGACTGGAGCTTGAGGGCCTGTTCGACGGGACTTACGTCAGGGGGCTGGCGGTCAACACCGACGCCCAGCACCTGCTCAGGGTCAACGTGCAGGACAAGGTGCTGATAGGGCGCTCTGCTAGAGGCAGGGGGGCTGGCGGCGACCCGGAGAAGGGCGAGCAGGCGGCTTACGAGTCCGAGCGGGCTCTCAAGACGGAGATCGAGGACTGCGATCTGGCATTCATCACAGCGGGACTGGGAGGTGGCACTGGGACAGGGAGTGCGCACGTAGTCGCTCGGTTGGCCAAATCGGCCGGGGCTCTGACCATCGCTGTGGTGAGCTATCCCTTCATTTCGGAAGGGGCGCTGCGAAAGCAGAATGCAGAATGGGGCTTGGAGAGACTGCGGGAGGTGTGCGACACTGTGGTCGTGCTGCCCAACGAGCGTCTTCTCGAGGTCGAGGGGGTTCGAGACCTCCCGCTCGACGCTGCATTCCGCGTCGCAGACGAGCTTCTGATGAGGAGCATTGCCGGAGTCTCCGAAATGCTCTCGAAGGAGGGTGTTGTCAACCTCGACTTTCAAGATCTGCGCTCGGTGATGGAGAACGGTGGTGGAGTTGCCGTCATCGGGCTCGGCGAGGCACGTGGCGAGGGCAGGGCCGAGAAGGCCACCGAGGAGGCCCTCGAATCCCCGCTCCTAGACATAGACATCTCCGATGCGAGAGGAGCTCTGGTCAACGTAGTAGGTGGACCGACACTGTCACTGGGCGACGCCGAGCAGTGCGCCAAGCTGATTCGCGAAAAGGTGAATCCCTACGCCCGGATTATTTGGGGCGCCACCACCGACGACAGTATGGGGGATGATATCAGGGTCCTGCTCGTGCTGACCGGCGTGAAGAGTGAGCAGATAGACGGGGCCTCAAGACACACCCAGATGCGCAACCTCAGGGACCGAACCGTAGAGTTCGTGAACTGAATGATGCTTAGATTCGTTTTCGAGCCCCTTAGGGCTCGCCCGGCGTGCTTAAATGGGGTCTGTCGGTCGCCGGGTCGCTTCGAGGGTTAGTGATGGCTATCGAGAGTTCAAACGTCGGCCCCATCGAGGACACCGTTCAGGGTTGGCAGGACGAGATAGAGGGGCGCGTTCGCAGCCTCCAGACCGGATCCTACGCACGCATCCTCAAGATGGCGAGGAAGCCATCCAAGCAGGAGTTTCGCCAAACCGTAGTCGTCTGCGGCATCGGGATGTTCGTGCTCGGCGCAATCGGTTTCTTGATGCTGTGGCTCATGGACAGTGCCTTCCCTTCATTCTTCGATTGGCTTACCGAGTGAGGTGATTACATGTCAGATGCATTCACAGTCTACATCCGAAACGCTGAGAGTGTTCTGTTGATGCAACGCGCCGACGGGGTCGCAGACTTACCCGGCGCTTGGGACGGCATCTACGGAATCGGGGATCCAGAGGACCTTGATGCTGTGGTGGCCAGAATCACCGAGGTCACAGGAATAGAGGCTGAGAACCTGCAGTACGTTCGTTCCGGTGGAGCTCGTGGCCTAGCCTACGAAAACCGTCTGGAAGAGGTGACTCCGCTGCTCTTCGTCAGCTCCGTCGAGGAGGTCGATGTCAGGGGCCTGTACAAGGGCTACGAGTGGGTCGACCCGGGCACCATACAGGAAAGGGAGTACTCAACGCCGCAATTGCGCGACATGTACGGCGACGTCGCCTCTTACCTCTACATACTCAAGACATCAATCGGGCAGGAGCAGAACGTCGCCAAGGAGATCCAAGCCCGGCTCTCTGGCACCGGCACGCTGAAGGACATCCAAGACGAGATCTTCGGAGTCCTGAGCCCCCACTTCATGCGTGGCTACATCTTCGTCGAGGCCTCGGCCTTGCACCATGTCGAGAAGCTCATCGGTCGGGTCGGCGTCTCGACCACCCCGATGAAGAACTGTCGCAAAGTGCTCGATGGCGAGTCTCCCCTGGGCGATGTGCTACCATACCTCGAGCCCAAGGCCGCGACGGCCGGCATCGAAGAGGGGAGCATCGTGGAGATTCACGGTGGTGCCTTCCGAGGTCAAGCGGCCCGCGTGACTCGCGTCACCGAATCGAAGGAGGAGGTTACAGTCGAGCTCTTCGAGGCCGCGGTTCCGGTTGCCCTCACGGTGCGCGCTGACCAAGTCAGGGTCACCCAGCGCGTTGAGTAGGGATGAAGGGCGCCCTACGGGCGCTGCATCACTCTCAAATAGGGAAAGCAGGTCGGCGGGGCGCACTCACAGGAGGTTATCACGCATGTCTGCACGAAACGAAACGCCGCACAAGGTGATTCAGATGCTCGGGCAGAAGACGTGTAACGGCTCTTGGGAGGAATCAACGGAGAATCTGACCATGGATCAGGTAAAGCAACTGGCAGAGGATCAGAAGGACCGGTTGACGGGCTCCAACCTTTACGCCCGTTGCCGCGAGGTCATGGGCACCTGCGTCTCCATGAGAGTTAATGTCGAGGGCATGACACCGAAAGACGCCCTACAAGCGATGAGTGAGGGTGAGTTTAGCGAACATTTCAGTTGAGATTCACGAATTGCGGGAGAGGGTGACCTCGCTGACCGCGGAGGTGAGAAAAAATGCAGGATAATATTCAGAACGCGATTCAACAGGCTCTCGAAGAGTCTCCCGAGCGCAAGTTCGTCGAATCGGTAGAGATTGCCTTCACCCTCAAAGACGTCGATCTGAAGAATCCGGCGAATAGGATTCAGGAGGAGGTTCGCCTGCCCACTGGCAGAGGTAAGCCGGTGCGTATCACGATGTTTGCTGGTGGCGAGATGGCCACCAAGGCCAAGGCCGCTGGCATCGATGTCATCGACCCATCGACAATCGAGGATCTGGGAGGCAATCGCCAACAGGCCCGCAAGATGGCCAACAAGAGCGACTTCTTCCTGTCCGAGATACCTCATATGGGAACGGTCGGGCGGTTCCTCGGGGTCGTGCTGGGTCCGCGTGGAAAGATGCCCCGCCCAGTCCCCCCCAACCTAGACCCTGGTATGATTGCCACCGGACTGAAGGACACTGCCATGGTCAGATCGCGAGACCGTATCACCTTCCACACAGCATTGGGCTCGCGCGAACAGGGGGTGGACGACCTCACCGCTAACGCGATGGCCATCTGGAATAGGGTCACTGGCAAGCTGGAGAGGGGTGCTGGAAACATCCGCTCGTGTTACATCAAGACCTCTATGGGTCCCTCGATTAAGGTAGAGGTGACGGAATGATGGCCAAGGTTGCACCCTGGAAGAAGGGTCGGGTGTCCGAGCTCACGGAGATCCTCTCGGGTGACGGGATAGTAGGGATCGTCGATATCGGTGGAGTCCCCGCCGGCAATATGCTGGGCATGCGCAGCTCGCTGCGCGAACAGATGACCATGACCATGGCCAAGAAGACTCTCATTAGGCTGGCTTGGGAACAGGCAGGTCTGTCCGGCGAGCATCTAGAGGAGTTGCTTGAGGGGGCTGTCCAGCCGTGTATCGTACACTCTGACAGTCTGAACGCCTTCGAGTTGTTCGCCGAGCTGGACAAGACCCGTCAGGGTCGCGCGGCTAAGGAGGGCGAGAGAGCCCCTTCAGACATCGTGGTTGAGGCGGGACCGACCGAGTTCGGGCCCGGCCCAATCGTCGGCGAGTTCAACGCGGTTGGCATACCAGCCAAGATAGACAAGGGCAAGGTCGCAATCCAGAGAACGGTTACTGTCGTCAACGAGGGGGATACCATCTCCGGCGATCTAGGCATAATGCTGGCCAAGCTAGACATAACCCCCATCGAGATCGGACTAATCCTGACTGGTGCCATCGAGGGTGGCATAGTGTTCCCGGCCTCGTCTCTGGACCTCAATCTTGATGGTTTCAAGAGCGATCTCATCTCAGCCACCTCGGGTGCCTTCAATCTGGCATGCAACACCCGATGGTTCTCTACGGCCACCATGCCCACGCTGCTGTCCAAGGCCAGCGGCGAGGCGATGGCGGTCGCCGTAGAGGCGGGCGTCGTCAACGATGAGACTGTTTCACTCTTCATCACGCGCGCAAACGCGCATGCAATGGCCATCTCCGGCCAATTAGATTCCTCAGCGCTCGAGAGCGCTGACGCCGCCGCCTCCGATGCGGCTGATTCGGATTCTGGTGCTGAGGCACCAGCCGATGAGGAAGAGGGGGAAGAGGAGTAAGCCGAGTTCAACGACCCGGGTGATTCCTCAAATGAAAAAGGTGAAAAAAATGGAATATGTATATGCTGCAATGCTACTGCACTCTGCTGAAAAGGAAATTGACGAAGACGCTGTCAGCGCGGTCTTGACCGCTGCTGGTGTGGATGCCGACGGGGGTCGTGTGAAGGCCCTAGTCGCATCACTAGGCTCCGTCGACATCGGTGAGGCCATGGCTACCGCCGTGGCTGCTCCGGTTGCTTCGGCCGCGCCTGCCGCCGCTGGCGGCGGTGGCGGAGAGGCGGCTCCGGCTGAGGAAGCGGTTGCTGAGGAAGAGCCTGAGGAAGAGGGCGGGGGCTTCGAGGGCCTCGGCTCGCTCTTCGGCTAGTCCTGCAGGAAAAAAAACGGCTTGACGCGAAGGCGCTATGGGCGAGAGCCTAGAGGCCGAGGCGATGGCGTCGAGCCGGCTGCTCGAGATTCCAGTCAGCGTCACTCCCACCGATGCCATCCGCGCCATGCGCGAGATCGGCGAGTCGCGTGGATGGGAGATGCGTCGGATTCAGGAATCGCGGATGGTCCACAGGTGGGCAATAGTGGTCCCGATCTCCAGACAGGCAAGGGTGCTCGGTCTAGTTGTCGAGGATGGCGAGTCCTTCGGCCTCTCGATCCGTTCCTGGTCCTATGTTCCCGGTTCAGCTGGGAGGTTATCGACAGTTTCGTTTGAGGTTCCGCGCGAGATGGAGGGAGAGGTTTGGAGTTCCTTGCTCAGAGAGTGGAGTGGTTCGTTGCCGCGTTGTCCATGGAGGTGGAGCTTTGGGGAGCGTTCGATGATTGGTTACTTCTTGCCCGAGTTCAGGCGCTCGAGGGTGATTTTCCGAGGTGAGGGCGTCGATGTCGATGACTGGCAGGGAAGCGATTCGGCTGAATGATGGATTTATTCGCAGGTGGCACTTGTCTCCATCATGAGCCTTAAGTCACTGCTGATTGCAGTCATGCTGCTCTGTGTATCTCTCTCTGGATGCATATCAGGTGATGGTGTCGACGACTTGTCGGATGATGACGGGTACATCGATGACGAAACTGACCTTCTCGATCCCGAGGAGGATGGTTACTGCGGTGACCTTGATGGGGATGGGGAGCCCGATTGCCCCCTCAGCGGCTACATCGCGGGTACCAATCCATGGTGGTGCAACTCCACTGGTATCGGAGGTCACCACGTCGACCCTGTTTACGAGGGTCAAAACAAGGGATTGCTGGAGTCCGCGGAATGCGAGTCTCTCACCTACGAGCTCAAGGCCGCCATAGAGTGGTCCTCGCAGTGGCCCACTCTTGCTGATGCCGAAGCCGATGGGCACACCATGGCAGTGGGCTACGTCGAGGGCATGGGAACCCACCACGTTATCCTGAACGGTTTCTCGATGGAGGATTCGAACTTCGACCCGCAGGCCCCGGATTTCCCCGGCACTAGGCTGGATGAAGTGTTCGAGTTCGACAAGCCCGAGTTTCTGATGTACTCAGGCGAGGAGCCAGGTTCCGAGTTGGTCGGCTTCGCATGGTACGTGCTGGCACCTGCCGACTCGCCCCCGGAGGGCTTCACGGGGTCCAACGACTGGTGGCATCGGCATGATTCGCTCTGCTTCCAGACTGACAAGTTCCTCGTGGTAGGAGAGGACCTCGAAGAGCAGGTCTGCGAGGAAAGGGCAGGCACCAACGTGAACCTACAGGAGTTCTGGATGGTGCATGCCTGGATAGTCAGACCTTGGCTCACATACGACGACGTTTTCACCAACCACCATCCCTGTCTGCTTGAGGATGGTCCAGAGCAGGATGCGGAGGCGGAATGCTGGGCAGATAGCACCGAGCACGTCGGCCATGACATCTGAGATTCAGTGAATCGAGGTCTGGCGAACCCATAGGCGGAGTGTTTGATAGGGAGCGCACTGAGCGAGGTGTTGAGAGGAATGGACTTCGAGGACCTAGTCAATACGCCGAGGAAGATGAGGATACTCGGCATCAGCGTGGCCTTCATGCTGGCTTTCCCGCTGTACTTCCAACTCGTACCCTCGTTGCTCGATGACGACATGCTAACAGGAGGATCGTCAGGTCCCTCGGGCGACTGGGAGGTCGGTTTCGTGGAGACTCCGATAACCATGCAGGAATCGCAGGTTATGGGCGATGGGGACACTCACGATACTTTCTTCGATGTCATATCCGAGTTAAACATAGGTTATGTCGAGCTGGATGTCGATTGCAATGACAACGACGACCCCGGCCCGGGTTTCACGGACAGTGCCGAGGGCAGTAGCGACGTCAGCGGTGTCGAAGGTGAGTTCGAGGACCAGACTGACGAAGGACCGTGCTCAGGAGGGGATTCTGGATTCACGCTGAGATGGGACGTCACTGACAACTACACGGGGGCCAACTACACCGCCGTAGGGATGAGTGAATCCGAGATTAAACAGGTCTGGGATGATGGTGGCATGGGCAGGGGGACCTGGGCCGCAACCATAACGGCGGACATCAGCTCCCCACCTTCTCCTCTGGGTTCGATAGTCGACTCCGACGAAGAGTACGATTTCACCTGGACCGCGATGACCTACGAGCTGGTGCTGCAGCCAGTGGTTGAGGTCGAGACCTGATCAGGTCTTGGCGTAGATGCTTATCACATCGCCATCCTGAACTTCGTGTTCGGCGCCGATGACCCTAGAACTCCTAGCGTCAACCGCCCTGATGAAGCCGTCACCGAGGTCCGAATGGACTGCGTAGGCCAGTCCCTTTGCGGTCGTTCCCTGCTCTACCAAGAGGGCGTCTGGGAGCGTGTTTCCATCGCCATCGACCCAGTGGGTCTCGTCTTGGACCGGGTACGCCACCCTGCGAGACAGCGTGCCGAATACCACTTCAGAGAGCAGTCCGACGAGCCCGCCACCATCCCAAACCAGTGACTCGCTGATTGCGGCTAGGGCCTTCCTCTGGGTCTGTGAGAGTCTCTCCTCTCCCTCTTGGGTTATCTCGAATTCGGATTCTCCCGGGCTGCGTTCGATGAGGCCTGCTTGTGAGGCCCTGCTCAGGGCAAGCTCGGCCTCGGCACTGGTAGCAACCAACACGCCACCCGCGCTCCCAATCATCTCCGCCAGAGGTGTCCAAGAGCCTGACATTGCCAAGTCCGCCTTGTTCGCAGCGACCGAAATCGGGAAGAGTACGTTGCGAATTGCGGCTGACATCGACTTCATCTCGGACTCGCCCCATTCCCAGGGCACGTCCGCATCGGGATGTCCCGAGCGGACTGCGTTGAATCCGGCGACCACGTGGTGCTCTGTGGCGCCGATCCCGGTGAGTTGCTCGACAGCGTAGTCCATCAGGGCCCTGTCGCCCTCGGCCTGGGCCTTCCTTGCGCCACGCTTCCAGCCGGTACTGAGGATGCCCGCTATCCACTCCTCCAGCTCGTTCACGAGGAATCTGTGCTCCTCGATTGGGTCGGAGCCACCGCTGCCGACCGGGTTGCCGTCGATGTCTGTCGAGCCCGAGACGTCCACGACCTGGATTAGGGCGTCACACCTCGCTAGGTCGGAGAGGAACTGATTGCCCCTGCCCTTGCCCTCGTGCGCACCCGGGACCAGCCCGGCCACATCCACCAGCGTGACAGGTACCAGTCGGCGATGATTAGTGCACGAACCCGAGTTCGGGGTGCAGATGCTGCCTCGCCTAGGGTCGTCCTCGGTGCTCGGCTCGAGCCTGCCTGCCGCCTGCCTCCTCTCGCGCAGTTCGTAGCAGGCACACGAGGACGGCAGTGGCAGCCATGCAACGCCAACGTTCGGTTCGATGGTCGTGAACGGGTAGTTGGCGATATCTACAGGAGTCTGCGTCATCGCCGAGAAGGTGGTCGATTTCCCGACATTCGGCTTGCCGACCAGACCTATGCGCATGACATCCCCCGAAGGTGAAGCGAGGTTCTCGCTCTCAAGGTGACGGTCGGCCCGGTTTCACAACTCAGTGGGGCCGCCGGCATCGTCGCTCTCCCCCACAGGCACCACCGTCGTGTCAAGGTCGGCCCCCCCAGCCAGAATCTTCCTCACCGAGGTGGGTGTCACCAGAGAGTAGTCTTCCATGGTTATCGAGCTGGAGGTGGCTCTATCGGCATCAGCCATGGCGCCTCGGAACAGCCCGCTTACTGAGTTGAGGCTGTGCATGATGGCCCCCACCGCGGTGCCATAGAACAGAATCGCCCCGACCGCCTGTACGTCGGCGGAGAGGGCGCTCGGGTCTTCCACGGCGGCCTCGATAAGTGACATGTCAATCAAGTCGGACATCAAACTCACCGTGAGGCCGAGCAGAGCGCCGCCGCCCATCATCCAGTAGGCCCAGCGGGCGCGGTTGCGCGACAGCAGACTTCTGCCGGTGACCGTCGGGAACAGGTGCAGTGTGGCTCCTAGCGAGAACGGTACCAAGACGAGCCAGATGGCCATCAGCAGCATGGTCTCCGACATGCCGGAAAGCTCGGGCGCCGCAGATAGGGCATCGGACTGTACAAACAGGGATGCCGCTGCCAGCGGCAGCAGCATGGACGCGCCTAGGTTCAGCTCGGAGACGCCCGCAGAGTCCGGGTTCTCGATGAAGGCGTCACCGCCCCTCAGAGTCATCATGAGATTGGCTGCCAGAGCCATGACCGGGATTATCGCCAAAGCCATCAGGAACGCCATTGCTATGCCATCCTGGGAAGATGGTTGGAGTTGCTCGAAGGCAACTCCGAGCATGTCAGCCGCCATCCTCCCGTTGCTGGCGCCGAGTGGGTTGACGGTTGCCAGCGCACCCACCAGCGTGGCTGCTCCCAGCGATCTCGACCACAGCGGGTTGCCAGAGGCGCTCGATGAAACGTACAGGGCGACGCCGGCCGCCGTGGCGAAGAAGAACGTGCCTCCGACCATCTGAGCCAGCATCCACTGGCCGGTCCCGGTCTCGATGCTACCGGTGAGGACGGTGGCCACTACTGAGATTGGGTCCGCCAGCACACCCATCATGATGAGCCAGCCCGGGATTGGCAGGGCGCCCTTCCTCTCGGAGACGGTGAGTAGCAGGTTGATGGCGATGGCGACGAACCCTAGCGTGTGCATGGCCGTTCCTATCAGGAAGATGTTCAAGCCCAGAATCACTGAGTCGTGGGCAGCGATCACTAGGAAGACCACAGACAGGGTCCACAGAAATGAGACCAAGGTTGCATTCCTCTCGCTGGCTAGGTCGGCTCCGCTGAGACGAGGGATGATGTGCAGGCTGGAGCCGACCAGTAGCATCCCGATACCGCCATACAGCGCCGCGAAGTTGGACGCATAGAGAAGCGAGCTGGCTGTGGGGTCGTAGCCCCATGCCGAAAGGCTATGCAGAGCAGTAGGGTCCTGCTTCAGCCACAGGCCCTCGAAAGCCAGCGTCGACGCCGCTATCAGCCACATCATGCCTTGGATGAACCAGGCCTTGGAAGCCGAACCTTCCCGGTCCTCGACCAGATCGATCCCCGGACCGAGGGCCTTCTCGAGCATGAACCGTGACATCGACTTGGTCACGTCGTTGAATATCGACAGACCGTTCTGCATCAGGAAGTAAATCAGTAGCATCATCCCCCAGAACAGGAACATGGAGGTAATGGCCTGATCGCCGCTGACGATATCCAGAATTTCCCAGTTCACTGCCATCAAAACGCCTCACTCGCTCGTCGCTTCCGTCATCATAGTGGCGATGATTGCGAATACCCCAATCATAACGCCTAGGATGAAGAACCAGATTCCGGAGTCGAATACCCCCTCAAAGACAGGTAGGATTTCGGAGATGACAGGGAGGTCTCTGCCCGGATACAGGATTCCGTGGAGCACGAGGAGAGCCAGTGAAGTCACCAGTCCGAATGCGAGGATGACCCAAGAGGAGGAGGGTTCGTCCTCGCCTTGGATGAACTCGCCGACCGTACCGGAGCCGCCCTCAGACATCTCAGTCCCTCTGTCCCGTCCAATCGGGACGCATCTACCACCGAAGATTGCCCCTTAAGCATTGGGCGAGGGACTATGTCCCTCGTCTAGGGTGCTCGACAGAGGTCGACTACTGAGCCGCGTCTATCCCTGCCAGTCCCCATCTGAGCCGGCAGCCAGAGGTCGCTGTGGACCTCGGCCCTCCAGACACCCCTGCACTGGCAGTCGAGATCGGCGAACTCGCGGATGTCCGCTGAGACCGAGTAGCGCTCTATGGCGGCGACCACATCGGCATCGCAAGAGCCGCAGTTGTGAGCTCCCCTTGGTCTGCCACCCGCGGTCGGGTGGACGATGATGCGGGCGCCGGACTCGGCGATGTCATCGTGTGTCCGCTCAAGCATCTCCACCAGTGACCATAGCCAAGGCGGGCGGTATTCGCGGTTGCGGTACAGCCTGTCGACGATGGTTCCTCTCTGGATGTTCATCGGGTTGACCGAGACGTCGTCGGACAGCGGAGCGACCTCGCTTACCCACTTGCTAGTGAGCTCCAGAGCGTCGCCCTCCGACATGAACGGGGGCTTGAACAGGAGGTACGTCTTGACCCTCAGGCCATTCTCCCTGAGCATATCGATGGAGCGATGCCACTGCTTGGTCGAGAAACCCTTGTTGACGTGAAATCGAAGGACTGCGTCGTCGTATGCCTCTAGGCCTATGGCCACTGTGCATCCGGGATGGTGCTCTGCCACCCAAGTGATCTTCTCGGGCGTGCACATCTGAGCTTGGGCCTCAATCACCAGATGCAGCCCTCTCTCATGAGTCTCCTTGAGTATCGCCTCCTGCCACTCAGGAGGGTTCTCGCGATCCTCAAAGAAAGTTCCCGAGGTGTACACCTTGATCATGCTGCAGCCCTCAAAGTCGTCGAGTCTGCGCTTGGCCTCGTCCCACTGGGCGAACATATCGTCGGCGGTGACGTCGTCGCGGACGTCGTTGAAGTAGCCGCAGAACGTGCAGCCGGACTTCCACCACCAAGCGCATCCGCGGGTACGGAAGATTACCGTGGCGGCGGTGCAGTGGGTGCCATCGGGCAGAATCTCCGGCGTCTTGTATACCGTAGCCGGCTCGCTTGCGTCCCACGACTCCCGCCTTCTCACTGACTCGGGAGTGTTCTCAGGGGCCTTGACTAGGTGGTGCACCTTGACGGCTTTCGAGCCATCACCCAGCATCCCAGAGGTCTGTGCCATGGAACTGCCGTCGCCGGAGACGATTTGAGGATGCCGTAGACGATGCTTTAGGGTCCCAGCGGGGTGACTGGGGCGCGAGGAGAGTCAGATGCGGGGCTTCCACCTGATTCAGAATGTCCTGTCAGTGGTCGTGATGCTGTTCATCGCAGTAATCTGGGGGGTGGCAGCGGCCCCGGGCTACCTCATCGTGATGTGGATCAGGGACCGCGTGGTCGGCGAGGGTCTGCTGTTGGAGGCAGTCGGAACCGGCATCGGATTCGGCCTGGGCTACCTGTTCTGGGGCATCTGCATGGTCATGCTGTGCGGCCTGCTGGGCGGCCTGCTACGACCTCGTCTAGATGAGGGGCGCGTTCCGCTACAGTCCTTCACCACCATCCAATGGGCGTGGTCGATGATCTTCCATCGCTCCGCGCTGCTCTTTCTGTGGGTCATGGTGCCCTCGTTCCTTGGCAACACCTACTACCGGCTGATGGGGGCCAAGATAGGAAAAGGGGCCCAACTCAACACGGATAACATCAATGATGCTGGAATGGTAACTCTAGGAGAAGAAGTGGTGATGGGTGGTCATGCCACCATCAACGCACACCTCACCGAGAAGGGTGAGCTTGTCCTATCGCCTGTGAGAGTCGGTGACGGCGCCTTGCTCGGTACAGGCAGCATAGTCCAGCCCGGTTGCGAGATTGGGGCTGGGGCGGTCGTAGCATCTAGGGCAGTTGTGCCGAAATGGACTAAAATACCCCCTGGAGAGGTCTGGGCCGGGATACCGGCTAAATGCATCAGGCTGGCTGACGGTACGAAACCGGGTGATTGAATGACCAAGTGCAAAGGCTCGAAAGAGGATGGATCTGTTTGTGGTCGCCCAACGATGTACAAGTCAGATTTCTGTAAAAAACACCGTTCTCAGGATCCTTCTTTCACCGTCTGTATTGGAAAACAGATGATTGGAGAAGGGAAACCCTGCACTAGGGAGGCCATGGCTGGGTTGCTCTTTTGCCGGGCGCACAGGGCCCAGCTTGCGGACATAGAGAAGCTCCAGTGTCCCCGGGGCTGCGGCCAGCTTCACCTTCGACTGTCAAACAAAAGCATGTACTTCCATTGTAGAAAATGCAAGGGCGCCTTGCTAGACGCCA
>JASMMD010000027.1 GCA_030748335.1 Candidatus Thalassarchaeum sp.
GTATAGACTCCGCCATGATAGCGGCAGCCGAGCCGGGCGCGTAGAAGGCACTACCCTTCTCAAGCAGCTTGACGATCTCGCCGCCACCGACGGCGGTACGCTTACAGATTGCGTCAATGGTCTCTTCATCCATCAACTGGGTGATGGGGATGCCAGAGACGGTTGTGTACCGAGGCAGTGGGACCATGGTGTCCCCGTGACCCCCCAGCACCATGGCCTGAACATCTTCGTTGGACACCCCCATCTCCTCAGCGATGAAGTGGGTCATCCTCGCCGAATCCAGTATCCCAGCCTGTCCGACTACTCTTTCAGGGGGGAATCCGGTGACTCTCTGCATGTGGTAAGTCATCAGGTCGAGTGGATTCGTGACCATGACAATCACGGAGTCGGGAGCATGGTCTCGAATGCCAGCCCCGACCTCGGAGATGATGTCCGCGTTCTTACCTACCAGATCTTCTCGTGACATCCCGGGCTTGCGTGGGAATCCCGAGGTCACCACGACGACATCGGCTCCTGCAATGTCGCTGTAGTCCTTGGTCCCGGAGATCTTGCCGTCGTAGTTGAGTACCTGCCCTCCTTGACTCATGTCGAGGGCCTTTCCCTTCGCGAAGCCCTCGTAGATGTCGAGCATCACTATCTGGCCGACGTTCCGCTGGGCAAGAACGAACGCACACGTAGCACCGACGTTCCCAGCCCCAATCACCGCGACTTTCCTAGCCCCTCTCGACATGCCACTCCTCGCTGGGAGCGCCCGCGGCCCCGGACTTAGCATTAGTGATGCTAGCATTAGCCTCCCGACCAACCGCAACCGCCACAGTGGACGCTGAATACAGCGGCGACGGTTTCAATAAGCGCCCTCAGGTCGAAAGCCCCGTGAAAGCCTGAGCCTACGGCTCAAATCTCGGATGTGACAAGTTGAGACTCGGTGTACTCGTGGAGCCAGAAGGCGAGAATAGGGTAGCCATAGTGCCCAATTCGGTACCCAAGCTCAGCAAGCTGGGAATCAATGTAATAGTCGAATCCGGAGCCGGTTCCAGATCGAACTACTCCGATGACGAGTACACCTCTAAGGGAGCCGTGGTGGGTACCAGAATCGAGGCCTTGGAAACTGATTTGCTGGTATCCATAAACATGCCCGATCCGACATCCATGAGCAACGGACAGACGGTTGCTTGCGTGGCCGATCCGTTCCGTCATCCTGATAGGGTCAGACAGTGCATGGAGCACGGAGTCACCCTGCTGAGCATGGACATGATTCCTCGCAGGCTTTCGAGGGCCCAGTCGATGGACGTCAACTCCAGCCAAGACAACCTAGCAGGCTACAAGGCCGTGTTGATGGGGGCAGCACACATCTCGAAGGCCATACCGATGATGACCACCAGCGCCGGGACGGTCAAGCCCGCCAAGTTCGTCATCATGGGCAGCGGCGTTGCCGGCCTTCAGGCAATCGCCACCGCCAAGCGCCTCGGTGCGATAGTGCACGCCTCTGACGTCAGGAAGTCTACGGCTGAGCAGATAGAGTCGGTCGGAGGCCGTTTCATCGAGGTCGAGGGTATGGACGACTTCGAGGATGAATCGGGTTACGCCAAGCCACTTACCCCTGAGTTCATCCAGAAGGTCAACGACACTGTCTGCGATGTCGCCAAGGATGCTGACGTCATCGTCACCACGGCTAGGATCTTCGGCAGGCCCGCCCCGATTACCGTCCCCGCGGAAGCAGTGGCCTCGTTCAAGGACGGAGCGGTCATAGTCGATATGAACGCCGATGTAGGAGGCAACTGCGAACTCACCGTTGCCGGCCAGACCGTCATCGAGCATGGCGTGACAATAGTCGGCATCGAGAATCTGGCAGGCACCATTGCATCAACCGCCAGCATGCTCTACTCGAACAACCTGACCCACTTCGTCACATCCATCGTCGAGGAGGGCGAACTCGTACTCAGCATGGATGACGATGTTCTGGTCGGAGCGCCGGAAGGCTCTGACTTCCATGTCCCCGGTATGGGTGGTGTGCTGATATGCTCTGAAGCGGGGATTCACGAGAATCAATCTCGTCTAGAGGAGGTGGTTGGTTGAGTCTGACCGTCGCAGCCCTAGTCGGTAGCATCACCGTATTCGTGCTCGCTATCTTCCTCGGATTCGAGCTGATTAGCAAGGTCCCTCCGACCTTGCACACGCCCCTTATGTCTGGCGCCAACGCGATTTCGGGCATAACCATCGTCGGCGCGCTGATACTGTCGAATACCGCATTCAATGACGGTGACCCTGGAACCGCGGCTTGGCTCGCCTCAGCCGCGCTAATCATGGCGACAATCAATGTGGTTGGTGGATTTATGGTGACCAACAAGATGCTGGAAATGATTGCCGGTAAAAGGCGCAAGGGAGGTGAGTGAGTGGTCAACGATGCAGTGTGGGACATCGGCTACCTAGTGGCAGCCGCTCTATTCATTCTCGGAATCAAGCAACTCTCCAGTCCTCGAACCGCTCCACAAGGCAACAGAATGGGAGCAATGGGAATGTTCCTTGCAGTGCTGGTGACACTGGCTCGGATGTACTCCGAGGGAATAGTGGGCTGGGAATTGATTGTGGGGGGTCTTGCCATTGGCATCTTGATTGGTGCGCTGATGGCGACAAGGGTCGAGATGACCGGAATGCCTGAATTGGTCGCGCTGTTCAACGGTTTCGGAGGAGGCGCATCCGCACTAGTCGCACTCTCCGAGGTCTTAGGCAGATTACAGGAAGGCGACGTCCCGGAGGCTGGAGTCGAACTCTACGCGATTTGGGTGGCCATCGGTCTGTCTGGACTGGTTGGATGGATCACACTGACAGGTTCTCTAGTGGCGATGATGAAACTCAAGGGGGGATTTGTTGTGCCACTCAGCAAGAAGTGGGTAAGATTTCCGACCTGGGGCCCACCGTGGCTAAATGCAGTGAAAATCTTACTTCTAGCAGGCTCCCTGTACCTCATATGGATGACCATCAACGATCCCACCAACACGGATTACATCTGGGGTATCGTGGGACTTTCCAGTCTGCTGGGGATATTGTTCGTAATGCCAATCGGTGGTGCCGATATGCCTGTCGTCGTCAGCCTCCTCAACTCGCTCTCGGGCATCGCTGCCGCCTTCACCGGCTTTGTTATCGGCAACAATGTGCTCATCATCGCCGGTTCGATGGTAGGGGCTGCAGGCCTTATTCTCACGTTCATCATGTGCAAGGCGATGAACAGGACTCTACCAGATGTCCTGTTCAAGGCATTCGGAGGCTCTGGAGAAAAGGACCAACTGACCCGAACCAAGGTGGGCAGTGACCCCGAGGAGGTCGCAATGGTACTGGATGGCGCTCAGAAAGTCATTGTGATTCCGGGCTACGGGATGGCAGTCAGCCAGAGCCAGCACGCTGTCAAGGAGTTTGCAGATATGATGGAGTCTGAGGGGTGTGAGATCGCCTACGCAATCCATCCCGTTGCAGGTAGGATGCCTGGGCACATGAATGTCCTTCTGGCCGAAGCGAACGTCCCCTACGAACAGCTCATTGAGATGGAGGACATTAACTCGGAGTTCCCCGACTGCGATGTGGCTCTGGTAATTGGGGCTAATGACACCACCAATCCCGCCGCCCGCACCGGCGAGGGTCCGTTGGCGGGGATGCCTATACTCGACGTCGACAAGGCTAGGGTCGTAGTCATCATCAAGCGCAGCCTCTCAGTGGGCTATGCGGGCGTCGACAACGACCTGTTCTACATGGACAAGACGATGATGCTGTTCGGAGACGGGAAGAAGATGATGAACGAATTGAATTCCGCTCTCAAGGATCTCTAGGCGAGCGCATCCCTAGGGGATGCGACCGAGCAACGGTTATGAGACTCCGACAGACGAGGGTTCCTTGGGTGCGACCATGCGAGGCACGTCTACAAGAACGGCTTTGTGCCTATTGCTGATTGGTTTGTTGGCCGTGCCCACGTTCGGGATGAGTGGTGGACCTAGTACGTTGAACAGTGACGAGGAGCTCACCGTCAAGCACGGCTGCTCCTGCCATAATCTCGGATCTCCATCTGACAGGGCGGTCGTGATGGTTACTGGTGTTCCAGTTATGTACGCCGTCGACGAGACGTACCAATTCACCATCAGGGCCGCTGACTCGGTAACGCTGTCTGGCGGCGACGGTAATGAAAAGGCAGGGTTCCTGATGTCCTCCGGAGGGGTTGGGACCTTCACTTGGTCTGAGGACCAAGGGATCCGCCAGGCCGAGGGCGCCGTGGACGACGTCTCGCACTCTGAGCTGGATGCTGATGGGATATGGCACCTCAACTGGACCTCTCCCTCCGAGGACGTCGGGTTAATCCATTTCTGGCTGGCTGGCAACTCCGTCGACGGAGGGGGAGCTCAGGATGAGACGGACTATTGGAACCTGCTATCCTTCTCCATCAATCCTCCAGGGACGATTTCCTCAGGTGAAAACCAAACCACTCTGGAGACTAGGACCATTTCTGTGGGTGACTACGACACGCTGTTTGTGGAGGAGGAGTCGGCCTCGGAACTTGAGGCGGAAAGGCAAGCCGCACTCTCCCAGAGGATGTATCAACAGGGCAATTTACTCTACTGGACCAGCCTCACCGTCCTGATAGTCGGGGCAGTGGTCCAGAAGGAGATACTCGAGCGCCGCTACGATGACGGTCCCGAGTTCCTCTCAGCGGAGTTGGCATACCCTCAGGCATTCAGGAGGGGTCTGCTCAGCGTGGCTTCATTCATTATAGGAGTCAGGTGGGTGGCCTCAGACACCACGTTGTCTTTCCCACCTTCGAATATCGTTGAGGAGGGCACTAGGACCACCGACCTCACCGGATTCGCAATCGGATGCGCCTTCTTCCTCAGCGCCTGGGCAGCCTATGGCGTGTATCGGACCATTCTGGCAGCTAGGTCGGAGCCGAAGGTTAAGGACATCCTCTGAGCATGGCAATCGAGTTACACTCCGACCGGACTAGGCCCGTTTCGGAGCACCTATCGGAACTGCACGGAATTGTCAGAACCTCGATTGTGCTGATGTTCATCGCGATGCTGGGATGGTCCTACGGAACAGACTCGCTAATGCGGCTATGGCTTGACTCGCTTCCTTTGGGTGCCGCCTCGATGAACCTCTCTCTATACTCTCCCTTCGATTGGTTGAATATCAGGTGGTCGATTGCGATCCTGCTCTCGATACTCACCGTCATGCCGTTATTGTCCCTAAGGATACAGATGTTCGCTAGGCCCGGACTATTGCCCAGCGAAAGGTCGTGGTTGACCCTCATCATGACCCTCAGTACCGTATTTGTCCCAGTGATTGTAATTCTCTGCTGGGCTTACCTACTCCCCCTACTCGTGGAGGCCGCGCAGGCAGCCGACACCCTCGGTGAAGTGGGCAGTAGGTACGACGCCGGCGCCCTGTTCAGGCTGTCACTCGGACTGTCGTGGGTGTTGGTCTGCACGATGCTAGCCACTGTCACGTTATCGATGGCCCGATTGCTGGGGCTGGTCGAGCGCGGTGAGATTAGGTTCAGAGCGAGGCTCCTCGTGGTTTTCGGGGGACTGCTCGTTCTGACACTGCCAGCCGAGTACGAGGGTCTGAGGCTGCTAATCGGTGTTGCCGCCATGCTATCGGCTGACCGACTGTCCGCCACGTTGCCGAACGCCACGCTAGGCAGGAGGTCGTTCGATGTCAAGGACATCGCCACCGTCGATGGCCCAGCTTCTAGAATTGCGCTGCTGGACTGCGGCTGCGAAGGAGCATGTCCAAGATTTCCCCATGACATCGTCCCGGATGGTATGGCGTACCCGACTTGCTCCGCGCTATGCCTCGATCCCTCGGAGCAGGCCGCAATCGCCGAGTTGGTCCTGCATCATGGAATTACCAGACTGATTATCAGTGGTTGCGACTCTTCTCCCTTGCCCGTGAAGCTGAGGTATACCCTCGACTCTCTAGGCTGCGAGACCAGCGGTCTTGGGTGGCTGGATGACCCCAGATCTTCGGACGAGTCGTGGAGGGAGGCATCCATATGCTATTCGACTTCCCAGATGACCGGCTCTGCATTGGATTGAAAGAGGGACTCTTGGACGTAAGTCCATGAACGCAGCCCGCGTGGTGCTCGCTGCTACGCTGCTCCTAGTAGGGCTATGGGCAAATCTCAATCCTGAAGTCATTGATGGCTGGGTGGATGATGGGGTTCCCGCCCAAAGCGATGACATTCAGTTGGTCGGTCTGCAGGCCGAGGAGCAATGGTTAGTGCTCAGGGTGCAGTTCCCGGATCAGCCATTTTCCCAGTCTAAGGCCGACTCGATGCTTGGTGGCGACGACTCAGCGGCCAGTTACGTCGACCAGATGAGCAACTCTGCATCCACACTCTCTATTACCGAGTCTTCTGAGGTATGGGTATCGCCCCACCCTGAGTCTCACTGGGGGGCAGATTCGAATGAAGAGAGGGACGTTGGCGTAACTGCCTTAGTTGAACAGTCGGCCGCGGCGTTACTTTCCGGTGAGGACCTGTCCAAGTGGGACTTCGACGATGATGGGACTGTGGACAGACTGCTAATTCTGCATTCCGGCGGCGCGCAGGAGTCCGGGGGTGGTTCCGATGCGATCTGGAGCCACATGTCATGGCTCGACGAGCCATTGGAGGTGGGTGACTGGCAGGTCGGGCATTATACTGTAGCGTCACTCGACTCGGGGATAGGCACAGTAATCCACGAGATGCTGCACCAAATGGGAGCGCATGACCTGTATGACGTACACAGCGACCTACCCTCCTCGAGCTGGAATGGCCTTGGTGACTGGGACATTATGGCAAGCGGCAATTGGAACGGCAACGGGGATGTCCCTGCTATGCCGGGCGCAGCCACTCTGAACCTCATCGGTGCTCATCGCAGCATAGCAGTGAATCCCTCAATCGGAGGCAGCTACGAGATGGCACCAATCTCCGATGGAGGTAGCAGCCTATCTATTCCTATAGCGCCCAGTGAGACGATTTGGGTAACATTTCGAGGCGATTCCGGTTTCGACTCAGCACTGCCCGGTCACGGCATAATCGTCGAGCACTCCGATGACAACAACGGTAACGCGCCAGACAACCTGGTCAACACCGACCCTGACAATGCATGGGTCAAGATAGTCGAAGCTGACGGCGATGACGGTCTGCAGAGAGGGAGGGACACCGGCAAGGCAGGGGACGCCTTCTCGACTGGAGACGAATTCGGTAACGAAGGGATGATGATTAGGGACAACAGGGGCAGACTGGTAGGATGGATAGCTAGTGTGACCTCAATGACCCCGTCCTCCGCCACGCTTGTCATCGAGCCCGGGGAAGCATCTTCTGTGGACATCCTGACCCCTAGGTCTCCTATCCAGTTCATCTCAGGGGAGTCTGTTTACGCCACGGTAACAGCATCACAACCATGCAACCTAGAGTTGTCTCTATCCTCAAGCCATAGCGGGGACCAAGTGGTTTCAGAGAACATCGAGATCTCTATCGGTACCCATGAGGTAGAGATTCTGAGCAGTGCGGCGGTATCCAGTGATTCTGGCAGGCTTCTCGGGGTCGTAGGATGCGAGGGCGAGGCCAAGACGGATATCGAACTGGACTGGTTGATGGTGGGGCACAGACTATCCGTGAAGGAGTTGTATGCTGTTGTGTCATGGGACTCGTCTTCGACCGTGTATATTCGCCCCCTATACGAGGGAGGGGGAGAACGCACTTACTCGATTGCGGTGGAGGGCGCCGCATCGCGAATTGCCACAGCCAGCACCCCTGTCACCCTCTCGCCCGGCGACCCAATCACTCTAGACATCGATCCTGCCGGACTACTCGAGCCGGGCATGATAGCTAGGGGCAATTTGGTGCTGTTGGATATTCATGGCGAGGAGCAGCGAATACCTCTGCTGCTGGAGGCCGAGTCACCGTTCACCGGTGACGGTTTGTTCGCTTGGCTGGCGGAACCTTCGAACGGAATGTTCGTGGTATGCCTGCTGCTGGCTGTATCAGTACTAACAGGTGGTAGAGGAAGAGCACAAGCTCCTAGTGAATGACAGTTATCTCCTACTGGGATTGCTCCACCGCGAGTCAGCCGGAGGTCTGGTAATCGAGAGGTATCTCCATCCTCCATCCCTCTGCAGCGGGTGTAACCAGGTCTTTCCCACTCCGGATGCGAGCCTCGATGCGAGACAGGCACCCCCCCAGTCACTCGGTGCTTCAGCAGGGTGTACCACCAACCACGGCGCGTGACCCTCGCCTAGGGGTCGGTCGTAGCACCTCCATCTGGTTCCGTACTTGAAACCGGGACGCGGGTGCAGCCCCCTCTCCAGCAGGTCGAGGAGGATCTCGGCCCCCATCGTGCTGTTCTCGGGGTCATCGAGAGAATCTAGCATCTGGCTCGTGCATGGATCCAGCACCCTACCCTCTGGATGTGGCACCCCGATTCTGTCTTCGGACCATTTCTCAAACCCCACGATAAACCTCCCTCCACTGTCAAGGTGCGTTACCTCGAGATTCGCGATGCACTGCAAGCCATCGACTGACGGACTTCCCATACTTCCTTCCGGTTCTACTCTGCCTACTCTATAGGTTACCACTGCATGCTCGTCATCTACGACCAGGATCTCAGGAATCCTACCCTTGTCTGAAACCAGCTCCGACCAAATGAATAGGTCCTCGACATCGAGTTGTTCGCTGGCATGGTACCATCTGACCTCGGCGACAGGTTTGTCCGTTCGGGGGTGTGATTCGGAAGTCCATCTGAGCCCCCAAGTAGACTCTGCGCTAGACAGTTCCAGAGATTCGAAGTTCTGGTGTGTTACCAGCCTATTTCCAGGGACCATGAGAGACTCAACTACCACAGCCTCTTCCAGCAACTGCGGTGACTCCTCGGCCGCTTCGCGCAACCAGTCGTCGTGGGGCCAGTTCAGATGCCTGTGCTCGTGGCAGAAGACCACCTCGGCCGGAGTCAGCAGTATCTTCTCTCCCAGAGGCCTTCCAATGGCGGATTTGTTCCAGAGCCTTTGGCAGGCCTGCCCGTCATACAACCATCCTCCTTCGTGTCTTTCCACGTCCCGACGACAAGGTCCATGACTTGAGTTCGCCGGTTAGCAAACATCATTCGCGAGCATCCGCACGCATGGATGATGGATGAGACCGATGAACGTGCCGCCGCACTCGGGAGGCTGAGGGCCCTGCTCGATGACATGGGATCGTCGAAGGTGACTCTGATTGGCGATGTGATGCTGGATAGGTTCCACCACGGCTACGCCAACAACCTCGACTCCACCGCCCCGGTCCCGGTACTCAAGATACTCAGCTCGGAGGAGACTCCCGGAGCGGCAGCCCATATTGCGATGGGGCTGAATTCCCTAGGCCTACAGGTCGAACTCCATTGCTGCGTCGGTGACGACAGGGAGGGCAGGGTCATCACTGAGAAACTATCCGAGAAAGGAATCGAAATCAGTGGCATCGAGGTCGTGCCTGAGCGCAGTACCTTGACTAAGATCCGATTCTACGGTAGCCGGGAGAGCCTGCTGGACAAGAGCCAGATACTGCTGCAGGCGGACAGAGGTCCACGCGACCCACTCCCCGACTCGGTATGCGAGGGCCTCACCGAACAAGCAATGTCGTCACTGAAGGACAGTTGTGCTATCGTACTCTCCGATTATGACAAAGGAGTACTCAACGCGGATGGCTCCAAAGCCTTGATCGAGGCCGCCAAGGAGGCCGAACTCCCGGTAATCATGGATCCCAAGCTGACGGGACTAGATAGGAGCAGGGGGGCAGACGTGGTGCTGTTTGAGAAGCGCGGCCTAGAACTGCTCAGTCGCAGGCAAATGACCTCCAATCTGGCAGATGCCGCCAGGTTGTTGATTGTGGAGTACGGTTGGGGCTCCATGCTGGTCCTAGGTGGCATCCATGGGGTGACTCTTTACCAAGCGGGCCTGGAACCGATGCACATTCCCTGTGCGGCCCCTGCTCCAGTCCAGCAAATCGGACTGCACGATGCAGCCGCCACTGCACTCGCCGCTGCGCTTGGCAACGGCCTGTCCATAACCGATGCAGCGGCACTGGCGGCTGCCGCTTGCGAATGCGTACTAACGGCCGAGGCAAGTCACGAGTTTGTAGATAGAACCACTCTCGGTCTGTGGTTGGACGAACTGGCATGGCAACTACAGATCTCAGATAGATGATTTACAATCATCTAGGCATGGGATTCATTACTTGATGGTACGGGCGCTACTCGTGAGGGTACACATTTTCCTAGTTGCGATGCTATTCGTAGCCCCTGTAACCATCGTTTCCGTGACAACTTTTGCTGACCAGCCTGAAGACTCACCTCTGATAGGGTTCGACTTCGAGAACGGACTGTTCTCCAATGGAACCATGGTGATATCGGGATTCATCGAAGACGAGGTCAAGCCCAGTATGGTGCGCTGGGATATAGGCCCCAACTCCAGTCTGTTGGGGGGCGAGATATCGTCGTCGCTAGAGGAGATCAATCCCTCCGGGTCAAGGCCCTCATGGGCATGGACGTTCACACTCGATAACTCGGAGGCAGAAATCATTTCTCCGTGTACTTGCTATGTCTGGATCACAGTGCAGTCGGAGATCGGCCATACATGGGATGCCAGCCGTGTGGTATTCCTTGGCGAGACGGCCAAGTCAGCTATTATTGTGGATTCGCCCGAGCAGGGCGAGTGGGTCCACGCTTCGATTCCCGTGTCTGGCTGGAGCATGTATCCTATGAGGTGGAACCCACCTGAACTCAGGATTTTCGCAGAACCGGCATCGAGCTCCGTGGACGCTTGTTCAGAGGAGGCCGACTCGGATGTCGCTACGCACCTCTCCGTGCTAAGCCCGGAAGGTGATTTCTTCGAGTCTATCGACTTCTCGGCATTAGACGATGGATGGCATTCCCTATACTTTGAGAACTACGATCCGTCTGGGGTGACATACGCACAGGATTGCATCGTGATAAGGGTGAACAACATAGCGCCAGTGATTTCCATCGAAGGCCTCGAACACTCCTTAGAGAAGACGGGCGACATTAGTTTCGACGCCAGCGCATCCGATGACCCAGTTTGGGGCCGAGAGGGTATGCACTTCATGTGGGTACTGAGGAAGCCGTCGCACACAGGACAAACTCCTCTACAGATAACAATGGGTGAGGACAAAGGGACCTTTACCATCTCCGGAGAAAGCTCGGGCGATTTCACACTGACCCTGACTGTCACCGATGCGGGTGGAGTATCTAGCACGACGGTTAGGGAACTCAGCATCGAGAACGTCATCCCGACGGCTATAGCCTCCTTAGACGGGACTCCAATCGAAGACGGATCTAGGATGAAGCTGAGCCCTGGGTCCGAATGGACTCTGGATGCCTCGCTCTCAGATGACTCGGAGAACGACCAATTAGGATTGAGGTGTGTTTGGAAGATCGATAACCAGCCTGTGTTTGAGGGATGCGTCAGAACCCTCTCGTGGCCTTCCAACGCAGGTGATGAGGCAATTCTGACCCTCGACGTCATCGATGATGACGATGATTATGGTACCATCTCAGTGTTGCTGGTGCACCCTGAAGCCAGCGACCCACTACCCTATCCTCTGCTGGTGCTAGTGGTCTCGACCCTGTTCCTCTTCTCGGCGGTGTTTTTGAGGTACCGTTCCGGTGACGACGCAGCTTCCATTCCCAAGTGGAAGTCCGAAGACGAGGGCTGACCCCCCTACCCACATGCTAAAAACGCCCCTCGGAACGAAGCACACGGTGAGCGCATGGTAGGGCCAGCACTATCGGAATCCGAGTACCTATCTCGACAGTCCGCTTTTCTCGGCCAGTTGCCAGAGAGCTCGTTGGTGCTTATTCCGACGAATCCGGTAACGTATCGTTCTAACGATACGGTCTACCCATATCGTGCCAATTCCTACATGCTGTACCTATGTGGGTGGAGTGAGCCCGAGGCCGTCCTGATGGCTCATCACGAAGCTTCCGAATGGGTCACCACGCTGTTCGTACAGCCGCGCGACACCAAGGCCGAGTTGTGGGAGGGCCGGAGGGTCGGGGTCGAGGGCGCGGCATTGGGCTGGCCGGTTGACCGCACCTGTTCTATAGGAAAACTGTCCGATTGCGTCTCCGAATTTCTCGATGATTGCGAATCGGTGTACTATCTCCCTGACCTGAACCCCGAGTTGGACGAATTGGTGAGTCGGACCCAGGCCGTTGAGCTTGCCGACCCCACCACAGCACTCGATGATATGAGAGTCATCAAGTCCGATGCGGAAGTCGCGATGATTCAACAGTCCTCAGACATAGCCTCAGAAGCCCACATCGCTGCGATGCGAGCCACCTCGCCTGGAATCGCCGAGTGGGAGATCCAGTCAGTGATAGAGGCAGTCTTCACAGCTCGAAGGAGCTGCTGGGCCTATCAGTCGATAGTCGGAGGAGGGGAGAACGCGACTATACTACACTACAAGTCCAACAACAATCGAATAGCAGACGGGGACCTAGTCCTAGTGGACGCCGGGTGTGAGGTATCGGGCTACGCTTCAGACATTACCCGGACATGGCCGGTCAGCGGGAAATTTAGCGACCAACAAAGAGAGATTTACGAACTCGTGCTGAAAGCACAGATGGCCGGGATTGATGCATGTCAAGCAGGTTCTGTTTGGCTTTCAATGCACAGAGCCACTTCAGTTGTATTGGCTCAAGGTTTGATTGAATTGGGGATTTTAGATTGTACCGTTGAGGAGGCCATTGGAGATGATATGGAATTCAATGGGCCTTACAGGAATTTCTTCATGCACGGAACGGGTCACATGCTGGGTTTAGATGTGCACGATGTCGGTGGTGGCAGGCAAGGCGATAAAGACGAGGGGCCAATATTACAACCGGGAATGGTTGTTACAGTTGAGCCAGGGCTGTATTTCGGAAGTTGGAGGGACGATATCGAGATTCCGGACCGTTATGCGGGGATAGGCGTCAGAATTGAGGACGATGTGCTTGTGACCGCAGACGGGCCAGTGGTCCTGACTTCGGGTTGCCCAAAGACAATTGAAGAAATAGAGGCACTTGTCGGTAGCGAGGGGTGATCCTTTGTCTAACTGGAGGAGCATTCTACGTTCTCAGTGCTCCGAGAATCCCCCTAGGCTAAGCGTCGAAGACGCCGTGTCTTTGTACGACTCGGCCGACATCAACGAGTTGATGCATGCGGCTATGCTTCGCAGGAGGTCTCAGGTCCCGGGCAATGAGGTGACCTACCTCGTCGATAGGAACGTGAACTACACCAACGTGTGCACAATAAACTGCCAGTTTTGCTCCTTCTACAGGCCACCCGAGCACCCTGAAAGCTACACTCAGTCAATCGACGAAATCAGCGAGAGGCTGTCAGAGTTGGAAACCATAGGGGGTTCAAGGGTGCTGATGCAAGGGGGAGTGCATCCCGAACTCAAGTTGGAGTGGTACATTGATTTGCTGAGTGAACTGAGTACTAGGCATCCATCTATCGATTTGGATTGCTTCTCTCCGATCGAGATCGAAGGCATTTCGCAGGTCTGTGGGTTGCCAACCAAGGATGTACTCATTCATCTGAAGGAGGCAGGGATGCACGGACTCCCTGGGGGCGGGGCAGAGATGCTAGTCGATGAGGTACGCCTAGATGTCTCACCGAAGAAGGGCACAGCGGAGAACTGGCTGAATGTCATGCGTGAGGCCCAGGAACTCGGACTCACCACATCCGCAACCAACGTGTTCGGATTTGGAGAGAGTAACCTGCATCGAGTACTCCACATGGACAGCGTGAGGAGTATGCAGGACGATGCTGTTTCCAATGGGAGGGTAGGATTCACATCATTCGTGCCATGGCCCGTCATTCTGGGAGGAAACAATTCATTCGGCTCGCGCAACCGGGGTCAAAACAGACTTACTCTCGGGGCAGGCCCGGCCGAATACCTTAGACACGTCGCAATTTCCCGATTGTTCTTCGACAACGTCCTCCACATTCAGGCGTCATGGCCTACAATGGGTTTCGAAGTGGCGCAGATAGCGTTGCTGGCTGGTGCCGACGACGCTGGCTCTACTATGATGGAGGAGAATGTGGTTTCTGCATCCGGCACAACCGAAACCGAGGCTTCTGTGGAGAAACTCCAGAGGATGATACTCAGGGCCGGCTTCCGACCACGCAGGAGAGACTCGGACTACGAGCTGCTGGATACCGAGGTGTTGCACGAGGAACTTCCGACTCCGGTCCCTTTGCAGCCCGAATTCTAGGTCGACTCTATCCTACCGCTCCTAACAGGTAGTTCGGTAATGAACTCCAGCCCCTGCCGCTCAGGGACGAATACGTGGCTGACCCACTTTATGCGGGTACCATCGTCCCTAATCGCATCGATGACGACCTCCCAATGCACGGCAATCAAGGCCGAGTATATCGAGCCGGGCCATCGATTCGCAGGGCCGTTGAAGATCATTTCCGTTCCCCCTCCCCTGATCTCGACCCACTCGCCCGGGTCGTGCACCCTCATCGGCTCCAGAAGCAGGACCCTAGGGTGTGCGACGGGCATGGGGGTGGCCTCACCGACCCCCGTGCCCAACTCCTCCCCGCTGGTTATCCTGCTCTCGGGCAGCCTCGTAGACATCCCAGGGGAGGGCTGCCCCCCCTCTTCTCGTTGTAAAGACTCGAGCACCTTACTTCTCTCCGGGACGGCGACACCTACCTGCAACCTCCCCCTCGCCGCAATCGTGTCGACCGGCATGCGAACCCTACTGACTCTCACGCCATCTCCTTCCACTTCCAAGGAGATCTCTGGAGGTTCCACTGGTGAGGCAATGAAATCATTCTGCCGCTTGATGTCGCGCAGGTTTGCAATCATTCGGAAGACTATCGGTATCATGAACACTGGAAACGCCACTAGAAGCAACTTGGGATAGTCGAGGGGGCCGACACGATACGAACCTGCGAAAGACTCCGACAACAGCCCGAGGCTGACCAGTCCTGGTTCCATGGAGTGTATTAGGAGGGTGAGTATCAGTAGAATGACCGTGGGTCTAATCAGACGACGAGCCATTTTGTGCAGAGGGTCAGGCTCGATGTACCAACCATCCCTCGTCCTCAGTAAGAATGGAAACGGTTCACGAGACACTTCACAGGATATCTTGGGCAAATCTAGGTCGTCTGCCTTGCAGCCCCTCCATTCAACCATCCAGTCGTCATCGCTACCGATTCTGAACGCGGGTGGAGGGGGGTTCGCGGACTCGACGACCACTTCGATTATTGGTACAGCCCTCGGATCCATATGGGAATGCTCGAATGGGGGGTATCTCACCCTCTGTATCGACTTGTACATTAGTCAACCCCACAATACGGCCTTAGCAGCTCTCTTCGCGATGGCCCTGAACTCGGGTACGTCCTTCAGCATACGCATCCCGAGTGGTATTGGATGCTCAATATCACCTATCTGGTCGATCAACTCAGTCACCTCCGGTCGGGACCAGACCTCAAACACCTCGTCCAACTCGTCATCGCACACCTCAGTCAAGAACGCATCTCTCAGGGCCCTCGCTCTGTTCTGGTCTTTCCTCATCGACTCCATCATGCCGATGACCTCGGTGACGTTGGACTCGGAAAAATCGTCGTTCTCTAGGCACTCCAACAGTTTGGGCACTAGCAGTTCCACTTGCTTGAATCCGGGACCTATCCCTCCACCAGTAGTGGGTTTGCACAGCCCCGCTGCGTCTCCGAACAGGGCAACTCTCCCTCTCATTGGCTTCCGGACTAGGCCACAAGGGATAGGCCCGCAGAATCTACCCACTTCTTCGCATGCCGAAAAACGATCTCCCCAGAAAGGCTCGGCACGCAACCTGTCGAGCAGTTGCTCACAAGAATCACCACTCATCAACTCGGGCTTGCTCCACATGCCTATCCTCGTGGTGTCTCCTGAGGGTATGGCCCACGCGAAGAAGCCGGGCGAGATCGCTGAACCGGTATACATGTCCAACCTGCCCTCCTCGCCTTTGTAGCCGGTGACTTCCACTTGGAAGCCTACCATCAGCTCTCTCGGGCGTCCCATTCTGAAATGCCTACGGACCCAGGAGTGGGCACCGTCAGCCCCGCATAGCAGTTTGCATCTGAC
>JASMMD010000028.1 GCA_030748335.1 Candidatus Thalassarchaeum sp.
ACGGCGTTCCACATGTCGATGGGATACATCATGTTGAGTGCCAGCGCGGCCCCCGAGCGCGGCCTGCCGACCATGTACAGGAAGCCTAGGACCATCACCGTGACAGCGGTGTTCACCGAGGATAGCACCGCGATGACTTCGAGGTCCTGCTGCTGGCTCTGGGCCCCTAGGTCTAGGTCGGGGCTGACTCCGGCCTCGGTCAGAACTTCCTCAAAGATCTCCCTCTCCTCGTCCGAGAGTTCGTCGAGGTCATCCACGTCCAGCGGCGATGCCTTCGGCGTGAAGCCCGGCTGGATGCCGTGCTCGAAGTCGGCAGGGATGTAGTCGGGGTCTGTCAGCCTACCCCAGAGGTTGCGCATACTCATGACCACCACAGTCGCCTGAGCGGCAGTCATCCCGGGTAGGATGGCCATCACTGAGGAGACGATTGCGGACAGGAAAGTCGGGATTGCGAGCGGCTTCATCGGAGGCATCTCCCAGTTGGCCTCCTGAGGAGGGATCTCCGAGGTCGTGACGTAGATGTCGATTAGGTTGGCTATCCCGAACAGCCCGGCTAGGCCCGGGAATAGCAGGGTGGCTGATGGCATCCCAATCGGCGAGCGACCGGGCAGCTCAAACACGGCCCAGCCGTAGAATCCTGTGAGCAGGAAGAAGAAAGTTGCAGCGAGCATCCCTGCGGTCCTCGAGCTGCTGCCCAGTCTCAGGTCTAGGTTCTCCCATCTGCGGTGGATGTTGAACTTCCCAAGGGGTATGTTGAACTCGATCTTGCGCGGCAGAGGTAAGACGAGCCTGCTGGTCAGACGCTGGCTCCACTCCGGCCACGCCAACCTGGTCGTTTCGGTCATGATTAGGAATAT
Source organism: Candidatus Thalassarchaeum sp. (assembly GCA_030748335.1). Taxonomy (GTDB): domain Archaea; phylum Thermoplasmatota; class Poseidoniia; order Poseidoniales; family Thalassarchaeaceae; genus Thalassarchaeum. Next base: position 858 of record JASMMD010000028.1, read on the forward strand.
CGAGATAATTAGGAGCAGCCAGGGGAGGACATCGCGGCTGGACTCATACAGGCCTAGGCCAGGGTCCTCTCCGAACAGCAACCTCGCAACGATTAGCAGTGGAATGGACATCAGCATGCCCATCTGCGAGCCGCGAGCCGAGTATGCGACCCCCTGTGCGGCCTGTCCTGAGATTAGCATGCGGTGACCAGGCAGCAGGGCGAGCGCCATGTTGTCGTCGGGAGCTCCTACGAGGGCGCTCGGGATGTAGTTCAGGAATGTGTGCACGGTGCCGCAGGCCACGATGATTCCTGCCACCGCATCCAGAGGAATCCCTATGGCGACTGCAACAGGAGAGAGACTCAATGCGATTAAGGCCACGTTGTTGACGTGGAACCCGGGAATCAGACCGGTCAGGCAGCCCAGCATGATGCCGAACAGGTAGGAGCCAATCAGCCAACCGAAGTCCAGCACCCAGGGGTCCATTGAATCACCTCAGCGTATGTCGATGCAGAATTGCGCCGAGTTACCTATCGAGTCCTCGGTCATAGTCAGACGACCGGTCCATCCAATGGGCTCGCCGATTTGCTCCTGCTGGCTGGCTTCGGTACCATCGCCCAGCAGACAGACCCTCTCATCTGAGCCAGAGCGTGAGATCCACTGGTTACCGTCCTCATCCATCACCGCCTCGCCAGTGATTTGCACCAGCTTGCCGATGTCCCACCTCCACGAGTTGTAGCCATCGCCCCAGTTGAGCACCGCCGGCGCCGGCGCCTCCCCGAGCAGCCATGACCGCGCCTCCAGGACGATCCTGCCCTCAGACTCCGACCACAGCACCGTGGCATTGAACCGAATCGCCTGATCGGCCTCAATCCACTCCGCGTGCTCGCCGACGAACTCTATCCTGAGTTTGGTGTCCCTGTCATAGTAGCCTGGCCCGTCACCGACATATCCTTTGTCGTAGTCCGGCGAGATTGGATCGGTAATCCAGCCCTCGAACTGGTAGCTGTTGCCCACGTGGGCGAACGGGTCCTCGACCACCTCCTTCATCGTCATGAGATCGTCGCCGAACTGGCCCGCGGGGTGTTGTAAGGCCTCGACGTAGCCACGGTCGAGACATACCTCTGCCTCGTCAGTGGACCATGCCAGCCTACCTCCCCAGTCCCCCGACTGACCCACTATGCCGTCAGCCAAGTCTTCGGAGGAAGGGAGCATGCAGAGCCGGTCGGTCGGGGCATCTCCCTCGATCCACCACTCCTCGCCATCGCTCCCTATGGTGCCATCTATGACGACCAGCTTGCCCACCTCATAGGTCAAGGTGTAGGGCTCGGCCTCCCAATCCAAGTACAGCGTCTCCCCCTGTGACAAGACCTCGACCTCGGTGGCTTGCACCAGCAGTCTCCATCGGTAGGAGCGCTCGTCGAACTGCAGCCAGCCGTTGACAACCACGTGGCTGCCTGCCTCCACCCATTCCATCACCCTGCCTTCGACCTGCATGTACAGCAGGTGATCGGCGCCTCCGTAGACCTGATTGTCCATCAGATACAGCGAGTGGTAGGTCACATCCGGGGCGAGCGACTCGCTGAGCCAGCCGTCGATGGTGAGGGATTGATTGGCGAAGGACGGGGGGTTCCGACCGACCTCGACCAGTTTGGTCTCGGTGAATTCTATTGTCTGTTCCTTCGCGACGATGGCGCCGTAGCCGTTCGACTGCAACCATATCCTACCGTTCCACTCCGAGACCTCTCCCTCGACTGTGACCACGGTCCCGATTGGGGGCACCTCATTGGTCCAGTCCACGTTCCAGCGGATCTTCGCCACAGAGTGTCCATCAATCTCCTGAACTTGCAGGTCTATCCTGTCAGCCCCCTCGCCGTACGGGTCGCGCACGTAACTTGTCAACACGCCCTCAATCTTCACGGTCTCACGAGGGTAGTTCCGTATCTCGTCTATCTCTATCATATCCGGTTCCCTTATCACGGCGTAGAAGTTCATCGCCGAGACAAGCAGAAGCGATGTGAAGAACATCACCCATAGCTTCGCCATGGGTCCCCACGGGCGGGCCTCGCGCTTCAAGGTTGAGAGCCATCGCTGCCGATTCGCCTGTGGTGACGCGAAGACAAGGTTCATTTCGCAAAGCGCTGCGAGAGGTGCAGGGACCCGTAGCTCAGTTGGTTAGAGCGCTCGGCTCATAACCGAGTGGCCATCGGTTCAAATCCGGTCGGGTCCACCACTCTGATGGCACAACGTCGCAATGACCATTTCACGGTCCAGTTGGTGCGAAGCCTCAAATACGGTTCGAGGGGGCCTAGATGACAATGACGAAGGCTCGTTCGATACGACCCGCCCTGATGATTCTAGCCGTGTATTTCCTCAGCACTTGGGCAGGAGCCGCTGCGGTTCAGGCCCAAGGGCCTGTTCCGGACATCACTCTGAGCTGCCAGCAGCCGCAGCCCATAGACGTCTATCCCGGGGCCACTAGAGTGACTATTATTGACTGCACTCTCGAAAACCCGACCATACACCAAGAGAAGGTGAACGTGCAGATTCAGTCGGGTTCGCTGGCAGCTGCCGGCCCCGCTTCGATGACCGTCGGAGCCCAGTCCGACGTCTCGTTCCAGGTGGTCGCCCGTGCCGAGCTCAGGATGCCTGAGGGATCGCAGATAATCTCAATCACAGCCGAGGTCGTCCAGGCAGACGGAATCACTTGGGTGGGGACTCCGACCACGTACAAGGTGCTGGCAGTAATCAGGCAGTTCAGCCGACTCCGAGTGGCCTCTGAGGTCGCATTCCTGCAGCTCCGACCCAAGGTGGACTACATGCTGACCTTCGATGTCTACAATGACGGCAATGCCATGGACAGGTTCAACGTCGGGGTTGAGAACTACGACGAGCTGAATGACGAGGGCTTCCAACTCAGCATCCCGCTGGTCTCGGTGGAGATAGAATCGATGGCCCCTGCTGAGAAGATTAGGGTCCAGATGAGGACTCCGAAGAACCAAGGCTGGACTGACAAGTACTTCTCATTGCAGTTCAAGGCGACCTCTGAATACTCTGTGAGGACTGAAGGGATTCCGAACTACCAGGTGCAGACCATGACGATATACATCAGAGGAGTGTACTTGCCCGGCTTCGAGCTCATGGGAACCATGATGATCACGACGCTGGCCGCTGCGGCCCTAGCTGGAAGGTACCGTGACGACGAGGACGATGACTCGGACGAGCCCAGAGCCCTCGACGCGAGGCTTTTCTGAACCGCCGTCACCCTAGGGGCGACTTGCCGTCAACGGGTTGATAACCCACACGCGTGACGTACGTATCGACTACGAGGGTCTAGGATGAGTGACGGCGGTCTACTGCAGAAGGCCATGGAGCAGCAGTCCTCGGACGGAAGCGACACGGTCATCACAGCCGATGTCACTGAATCCGAGGTAACCGGAGGGAGGTCCGGTTCGGCCAAGCAAGGCGCGGGATTGGCAGTAATCGCTCTGGTCCTATCATGGCTCTTCTCAAGTCCCAGTCTCCAGAGTGATTTCGCTTTTCTCGGGGCAATCCCCTTACTACTCTTCGCAGGCTCATTCTATTTGGTATGGAATGCCTTGGGCAGGAAGCAGACCGCTGCGATAGCCGTAGCCTACCTCTTGCTCGCAGCATCTCCTTATCTTGTGATGAGCCTCTCATCCGGAGAGATCACCGTCACCGATTCGGAACTGTCTGACGACTCCTCAACCATCACCCTGACTATCAGGGAATCCGGTGCCATACTGGGGTCCTCGGTGGATTCCGCAGATGTGTCAATCACGTACGATGGATCCGAAGTATACTCCCAATCCATGCAATTCTCCATCGATAGGGAGGATGGGTTCGGCAAGTATGGGGAGATTGATATCTCAGTCGGAGATTGGTACCAAGGTAATGCAGCCGATGACTCCGAGTACGTAGTGACTGTCGATGTTGGCAGCTCTTCGGACTCCATGCAACTCCAGTCTCGCCATCTGCAGAGAACAGTCGAGGATGTGAAGGGCGACGCCTCTGGTGCCATGGGAACAGGTAACGACTGTGACGATTCAAAGGAATCTTGCGTGATTGGAGTCGCCCTCAGGTCGTGGTCCGGGTTGGATGCTCTTGGGGATAATCCTCCCGGAGCATTGCCTTATGCAGACTATACCATAGAAGCGACACTGCAATACGATACGAGCATTGTCATCTCCTACCCACTCGTCACTGTTGTCAATGGGCTCGCCGAATGGGACTCCGGCAATGGTGAGTACGGAGGAGGTAGTGCCTTGGTAGGAGAGGATGGATCCGAGTTACCGTTGCCGGGATCTGTGGACTCGTTCGAGCTGAACACCAAGTACATCCCAATCGAGGATTGGGCGGTCAGCGACTACGGCTGCTATCACTTCACGATCGAGGTCTCCCAAACGTCCCCTTGGTCTGACGGCTCGACCGTGTCTCACACCTCGTACTACGAGTACACGGAGGAGGGTGGCGAGTCCGAACCCGGGGAGCAATCAGAGAATCCCACGAATGAGGCATGGACCTCGGTACCGAGTTGCGAAAACTAGTACTCTTCCCTAGAGTAGTCGGAGCCATCTTCGTCTGTCTCAACTATAGCGTCCGACTCCCCTCTCCTGAGCATGGCCATACCCACGATTACCGCTCCGACCACTATCGCAGCGAGCAGGGAGATGATGGGCAACGAGTCGTCCTCGACCGGCTCCGTCCAAGTCGCCAGCCCCGTAGTCATGCTACCGCCCCCGAAGGCGCCGTCATCAACCAACTGAGTAGGTGTCAGGATGCGACATGAGAGCGTAGCCTCGCCGACATCGCTACTGCGCCAGCCGAACGATGCCTCCACTGACTCACCAGCGTCTATTCGAACTTCCTGATATCCTCCGATGTTCGCCTCCATCCCGGTCTCAAACACGTCGCAGGTGAAGTACAGCAGGGCAGCAGCAGTTCCCCTGTTCGCCAGCCTGGCCTGAATCGGCATGGATTGACCGGTGGACTTGGTCGCAGCCCCTTCGGATATGTCGAGCGACTCCCACTCCACGAACGGGGTGCCCGAGTCGAGAATGGTGTTCTGTGCCCAGCCCAATGCCACCGTGCCGCCGCCGTAGTTGCCTATGCCGGAAGACTCCGGATTCCAACCCGTCACGTACGTCACCACCTCGATGACCGCCGACTCGGTCCATACGGTCCCGTCGGAGTATCCTATCTCGACCACCCGCTCCCTGCCCGAGTCGACTGACGCGAAGCCTCCTAGGCTGAAGATCTCCTGGGACAACTCCTGCGGGCCGATCCCAGTCACCCTCAGTACCACGTAGTCGGCATCGACCTGTATGGTCTGGCCCGAGACCCTGCGCTCCCAACGGTCGATTAGGCCTCCCGAGCCAATTACGCCCTCGCCCCAGTAGATCTCTGACTCAGGACCGCCGCGAACGTCGTGGTCATCGAGGCTGCCGAGGAATGAGGATTCGCCCAGCAGCTCGACCCTCCCGGAGTCTCCGATGATTACAGGCCCCACTCTGTCGAACCCGGAGTCATCAGCGCTCATGGAGCCGTTGACGAAGATCTGACCGCCCGAGACGACCGAGTTCACTGCGACCATCCCACCAAGCACCTCGATTCCGAATCCCTGTGTTCCCGCGGCCATCATGTTGACCGATTCGAGATCATTTCCGAGAATGGTCGAGCTGCTGCCGGTTGCCGGCTCAATGGTGATTGATGCCACGGTAACGGCGCTTGAAGAGTAGCCGGTGAGACCTATCCAAACGTCACCGGTGCCATCAGCGAACGAGAACGTGTGGGTCGAGCCGTTGATGGTAACCGACTCACCATCAACATGCGCGGCTCCGCCGTAGTAACTGTGCCCCTCGAGCGCTTGCATTTTCACGCTGAATGACCCGGAGATTCCCTCGCCGGGGACCTTGAACTTCGACATGTTGGCATCATCCCAGTAACCCATGCTGGCAATCGCTGTAGGAGTTTCCTCGGCTACTAGGTTCGCCTGCTGTAGAGACAGGTTCCCGCCCGCCTCCACGACAATCCTTGATCCTGTGTGCATTCGGACCTCGGCACCGTCTATGGTCAGATGGCCACCGCTCACCACCCTCACGGTCCTCCCATCGATTGACTGCTCCCCCGTCCAAGTCACGTTGTCGCTAATCACAGTCTCTGCCGAGTCGGCCAAGGCAGATGGCACCGCGGATGCTAGGACTGTGGTGGTAATCAGCAGCATCTGCAGCATCGCGATTCGTCTCATGGCTACCCAATACCGGCCTCGGTCATGAATAGTTTTGCCCAGCTCTCTTCGGATAGGGTTCATTCGCTGTCTACGTTTGGCGTACCCGTGGACGTGTCGCCGCTCTTTCCCGCGCCCGACCTCTCGGCCTTCGCGCTGAACATACTCTCCGTGCTGATGATGTACGGGCCGTTCTACTTGGCCAATACGGGCGCTATGCTGTTCGGCAAGTGGATCCCAGATAAGTTAGGCTTCAGCAGCTCAATCATCGACGGAGGTAGGAATTGGAGGGACGGGTTCCGAATTCTGGGTGACGGTAAGACGTGGAATGGCCTGCTGGGAGGGGGAATCTTCAGCGGTCTGCTGACCATGTTGGCGCACCACATGTGGTCCAACAGGGTACTGCCCGATGCGCGCCCCTTCGTCGACCCAGCCATGCTGGCGAGTCCGGATGACTGGTTCTGGGTCGGAGGAGAGTGGGGCGCTGCCTTCGCAATGGGATTTATGTTGGGCATCGCGTGCATGTTGGGAGACACAGCAGGGTCGTTCGTCAAGCGCCGCCGGGGGCTCAAGCGAGAGGGCGACGAGAGCTCGGAAGCCCCTCTACTCGATACCGTCCCGTTCGCGATAGCCATTTTCATCGTGGCCTTCGTCCTGTTCGACGGACAGATATTCACTCATGAGCAACTCCGAGAGGAGATTGTAGCTCTGCTGATTCTTACACCAATCATCCATCGGTCGTTCAATCGGCTTGGCTACAGGCTCGGACTGAAGTCCGTGCCGTTCTAGGACACGGCGCCCCCGGAATCAATTAACGCCTCGTCTGCCCACGCAGGCCCATGCCCGGGTTGACGGTGCTTGTTATCGGAGGAGGGGGCAGGGAGCACGCGATATGCATAGGCCTCGATGATAGCGCATCGGTGGATTCAATCCACGCTGCTCCGGGAAATGCTGGAACGTCCTTGGTTGGTACTAACCACCCTGTGGCGGTCAGCGACGTCGAGGGGTTGATCACTCTTGCTGACGAACTCGAGGCCGACTTGGTGGTGGTAGGCCCGGAGGCACCATTGGTGAATGGTCTGGCCGACTCGCTAAGAGCGGCAGGGGTGGCTTGTTTCGGACCACATTCCGACGGCGCGAGATTGGAGGGCTCGAAGCTCCATGCCAAGAGAGTCATGCAGTCGCTGGGGGTGCCAACGGGGGGCTGCCTCGTGATCGAGGACGCCTCGGCCATCGAGACTGCCCTCGATTCCTTTGAGCCACCTTGGGTGGTCAAGCGTGATGTGCTGGCTGCCGGCAAGGGCGTCACAGTGACTTCCGACAGGAACGAGGCCCATGACGCCCTAGTTACAGGATTCGGTCAAGACGGCTTCGTCTTGCTCGAGGAGCATCTGTCAGGAGAGGAAGCATCGGTCCTAGTCGTAATGGACGAATCCGGCTACGTTTGTCTTCCTGCCAGCCAAGATCACAAGCGGGTCGGAGAGGGTGACACCGGACCCAACACCGGAGGGATGGGGGCGTACGCACCAGCCCCTGTGGTGACACCGGCAGTCCTCCAGAGGGTAATCGACGAGATCGTCGAGCCGATGCACCACCACCTCAGGAATCAGGATGTGCCGTATAGGGGATGCCTCTACGTCGGCCTGATGATTGACTCCGGGGGTAAACCGGGGGTCATCGAGTTCAACGTGCGCTTCGGGGATCCCGAGACCCAAGTAACGATTCCGTTAATCTCCAGTGATCTGGCAGAGCTTCTACTGGCCTGTGCAGAGGGCAGGGTCAGCGACATCGAGGTCGAGTTCCACCCGCATTCCGCAGCCACGGTGGTGCTGGCCTCGGAGGGCTACCCTGCCTCCTCTGCAACCGGGCGAGTAATATCCGGAAGCGAGATTGAGATAGAGGAGGGTGAGATTAGAGCCTTCGTGCACTATGCGGGGACGAGTTTCGATGATGCGGGCAATCTCGTGTCTTCGGGAGGAAGGGTTCTGTCGGCAACCGGCATAGCGCCTGGAATCGGCGAGGCGGTCACCGCGGCATACGAGGTCATCGGCTGCATAGGTCTCGAGGGTTCACACTACCGCTCGGACATTGCGTATCGCGCTCTGCAGCGGGTTTGAGCGGTTTCACCCCTATCAACAATTGCAACCATTCTACGAATGGTTATAACGACCTGTCAAATCGGCGCGACGCTGAGCCTTCAGGCTGAATACGGTGATTGATGATGAATGACACAAATGATGCAGCGGAAAGCGGGTTCCCAATTTCGGGTCTCGCCACGGTCCCGGCGGTGCTGGTAGCACTACTGGCTCTCTTCTTCGGGACTGACTACGCTGCGAACGGAGCAATGGAAAATGATGGATACGCGCAAGTCCTGATTCTGCCTGCCGTGGCCGCTCTAGCGGCCGCTCTGGGCAGAACCGGTGCTGGGGTGTCCATCGGAAGCAAGCCCATCCATCGCGCTGCAATCACGATGGCATTCGTCGCGACGGCAGCCGTCATCTCCATTGCATACAACTTGTTCGAGAGTATTGGGAACATAGGCGCTTTCACATTCGCCTTCGTCGGCATCTCGACCTTCTTGCTCGTCAGCTCCGACAGGAGGGAGGAGTCGACCATGCTACTGGCGCTAGTCATCGGCTTCCACCTAGCCGTATCTCACGCCGCCAACACGGTGATGGATTCCTCGACATGGGCAGGAAGCGCACCTGATCTGGTGGATGCCGAGAGGGCTGCGGCCGCTTCGGTGTTCTTCGCATTCTGGTTGGTTTCGATTGTCGCAGGAGTGGCATTGACTCTGATTATGAGGGCCTCTCGAATGGATTCCCCGGGTAGCGGACCATGGTTCGCAGACCTATCGAGCCATCTGAGCAGATCCATGATGGCGACCCTTGGGACAGTGCTCGTGATTCAGTCCGTCCCACTCGTCTGGCTCGGACAGATTCCTGATTTCCAGACCTACTTTGAACACCAGTACCTCGGCTCTGTTTGGGCACTGTTCACGACAGCGGTGATTCTGTTCGTAGCGTTCTGCCACGCCGAGAGGTGGAGGGTCATCGGAACTCTGGTGGCAATCAACTGGACACTCTACACGTTCGGGCACCTACAGGAGATTGGAAATGAGTTCCCTGACATCCTAAGCGGTGACGACGCGATGAGTACATTCTCTTGGTTTTTCATGGGATTCTGGCTCAACGTCATTGGAATCATGTTGGCAACCCGTGGGAGGTTCGGCGACGTCTCTCCTCGTCACGAGCCTAGCGCAGCACGCGTCTGGTGGGGGCAGAACTCGTATGGGATTATTCTGGCCCTAGCCGTTTTCGTGGCCCTCGCAGTACGCACCGGCTGGAACGTACTGCCAGCGATGAACGCCACCGCAACGGGACTCTGGGATATGACAGGGGGCTCCGATCCTTGGTACATGAAGCGCGTAGTGGATTACATTATCGCTGAGCGCAGCCACTTCATCTTCGACCACGACCGAGCTTATCCGATGGGTGCAATCAACCCGCGTCCACCGCTGTTCTCGTGGTCTCTCGCGCTTGGGGGCCTTGGCCTGTCGTGGCTTCTTGAGATGCCCGCTGAGGAGGCAGTCTGGTGGAGCGTAGCTGCGTTCCCAGCTATCTTCGGAGCCCTCCTCGTACTCCCACTCTCCGAGATGGCGAGGAGGATTCACAGCAACTCCGCTGGGATTCTGACCGCGTGGCTAATCGCCCTGATGCCGGGACATATTTCACACTCTACTTTCGGTTTGGCTGACCACGACGCCTTTGCACTACTGTTTCTGTCGATGGCATTCTATTACTGGGTCAGGGCCATAGAGGGTCTAGGGACTGAGAGGATGTTCTCGACCCCGAGTTCCAACCCACTTTACCTGATTGCCGGAATCAGGGAGTCCTGGCGCACGAATCCCCGGACGATGGCCTACGCAACCCTATCTGGTATCTCGTTCGCCACCGTAGCGCTGGGATGGAAGGGATTCGTGTACGGCCCGGGCATACTGTTCCTCGCGTTTGCAGGTCAGATTACAATGAACATGTTCCGCAAGAGAGACAGCCTGCCACTTACTTCTGCTGCTCTACAGATGCTGCTCACGGCCTTCTTGATACCGCTACCGTTCTACAACTGGCCCGGATTGAACCTCGTGTTCGATCCCAGCGGGTTCCAGCCGATGTTCTACATCATCGGCTTCACCATCGCCCTAGGTTGGGTAGCGTCTGCGTATCGCGACAAGCCGTGGCTACTGGTCCTAGGCACCGGCACCGTGCTCATCGGCGGCATACTGGCCATACTGTACGTGCTGCAGGAACTGGAGATCTACAGCGGCTGGGACATCCTGTTCACCGGAGGCTTCTATTTCTCGAAGAACAAAATTTTCGGAACCATAGGTGAGGCGCAGGCTCCGAGCAGAGGAGTCCTCTTTGCCTCCTATGGACCGATTGTCGCATTGATTGCTGTGGGATGCGCTCTAGTTCTGATTTGGCGAGGTGCTAGGAGGGAGCGCCAGAGCCACTTGCTCCTCGGTATCTGGGTCATCGTAGCTACGTACATGGCGTGGTCCGCTGGCAGATTCATCTTCAACGCCACCCCAGCCATGGCGGTGGTTGGTGGTCTGGGAATCGCCATGATGTGGAAGGGAGCCAATTTCTCCTCTTTCGCCAAGGAATGGCGACGCTCCGGCATCGGTACTCCGCGCTCGCGATGGAGTTCGCTATGGCCCGCCACCAAGAAGAACTCAGCAGTGCCGGCTTTGCTACTGGTCGTGATGCTCGTCGCATCCCAGCATGCCACCTATGGCATAGACTCAGGAATACCCCGGGGCGAGCCATCCGCGAGAGATGTTGACCAGACCTTACACGACATCGCACCTGACTTCCTGAGGGCCGAGCTGCTTGGACTGTCCGTGCTCAAGAGCGAATCCTATAACCCGGATTCTGAGATGTGGTACATGGGCACCTTCGGTCCCGGATTCAACAGCGGGGCTTGGAACCTAGCCTACGATTGGCTCTCCGAGCAGGATTCAGAGATGAGCTTCAGCGAGAGGCCCGCATTCGTGTCGTGGTGGGACTATGGCTTCCAGGCGCTGGCCCAGGGTCAGCACCCTACTGTGGCCGACAACTTCCAGTCTGGCATACCAAACAGTGGAGGAATGCTCCTGTCCAACAGTCAGGAGGACACGCTCTCACTGTTCATCACTACTCTCGCTCAGGGCGACCGGCGCTACAACGACGGCGACGGCTTCACTGATGATTTCTCATCGGTACTCGCCGAGCACATGTCACAGAGCCAACTCAGTGAGTACGACAACATCCTGTCACTAGGTGTTGGCGACGAGGGCTTCGTCCTCGGCCGCTCTATGGCAGTCCTAGCCACCGACGACAAGACAGAGCTCCACAGAGGATACCTCCTCGGACCCGATGGCACTCCAGAGGGCGAGCAAGTCTGGGCAGTCATGTTAGGTGGCACTCAGATGGGCAATTTCACTACCAACGAGACCGAGGCCATGGAACTGTTCGACTCCACTAGGCTGAACAATGCAGACTTCGAGATTAAGGCTACTCACTACATAATCGACGACTACAGGTACACCAGTGATCTAATCGAGGACTTCAACGATGTATCGACCAGTCTGCATCGCACAAACGCGAGATTGGCGCTCAGCAGGGCTTTCCTAACCATGGCCTTCGACATGGACGAATTGGTGGATATCTACCACGGAATCACCGGCTTGGAGTACGACGTCCAGAACTACGAGGGCGAGCTCGGCGAGATGGTGACACGGAACAACGACATCAGGTACTTCGCCATCGACAACAGGCTGTACCCGCTCGGTGGTGCTTACTACGCGGACTACCAGTACCACCGCGGCCAGACCACAGGCATCTTCCACGCCCCCACCGGCCTGTCGGGCCTTGACATGGATGACTACATCACCGCAGTATACGAGACCCAGAGGGGCGACGGGCCAATCATTCCACGGACCGCAGCCGAGTACGAACAGGAGTACCTGAACGACATAATCAGGCAGAGTTCGGGCGCATCCGAATCCAACGAGATCATCAGGATGGTCGACATCGACTACCAACAGCAGCCAGCCTTCTTCGATACGATGGTGGCGAGGTTCTACGTAGGTTACTCCACATCCTCCTTGGGCCTACCGGGCGACGCTGCCCAACCGGCTCCTCACTTCTACACCACTGGAACTCCCGGCTCCTACCTTGAGAACGCGTATCCGCTACCCGGGGCCATGATGAACCACTTCGCCGTGTCAAACTGGTACGACGACGAGCGTTGCGAGTTGCTCGACAATGGCTCTAATGCTGACGAGGACTGCTCCAATCCCACCATCGGCTCAGCCAACACCCAGGTCAAGGTGATGAAGTACTACAGCGGAGCCACTATCGAGGGCACAGTCGAGTTGGAAGGCTTCGGCGCCATTCCTAACGCTCGCGTGATGTTCGAGCGTGACGCTTTCAGCGGCGAGGAGGTCGCAGACGAGAACGGGCACGTCGTCGATGGCGACGACCGCACCTACTGGATTCCGATAGGATACGCCGACGCAGACGAGAACGGGCGCTTCTCATTCACCGCCCCTGCGGGCAAGATCAGAGTCTCGGCCTTCATCGGTGAGCCCGACCTCGAAGCCGCCAGATCGACGATCATGATGTCGGACGTGAGCCAGACCCTGAACGACATATTCCAGCTCACCCATACCACTAGGAACGTTAACCCGATTACCGGCATCCTAGCCAACGTCTCGGGCTCTACCTGGCTTTCCGAGTCAATCGTCAACGTATCCGGCTCGGCCGGTCACAGCAACGGCTTGGAGACTGTCTATGCGAACGTCTCCGTCTCCCCATCCCACGCCACGGGGAAGCTGGTGTGGTCGGGCGCCGAGTTCTTCGATGGAACCCCGCTGACCAACGTCAGTATCGAACTGTCTCCGACGTGGGATAGGGTGCAACTCGCACCATACACCGTGGAGACCTCCAGCGGCGTGGTGGAGGGTCATGACCTCTCGTTCGGAGGTATCGGAGAAGTCACCTTCACAGGCGAGGGCACGGTAGTCTCGCAGGGCATAGTCACCGTCAGTGACTTCACGGGCAATCACACTCAGACTGTCTTCCACAACCATAGCCTGACTGGCGACGGACAGTTCACGGGTCGTGGCAGTTTAGCTGGGACGGTCAACGATGACGTGGAGGTTCCGGCATGCGACGTCAACTCGACGATGCCCGAGAACGAGTCTCTGTGCTTGCTGGAGGACGGCGATTACCTGCTAGACGGAACGGTCAACGCGACCGGGCGCTTCACCTCGAACGGCTCCAGCACCTACGTCAGCCGTCTGAGCCACGCCACCCTGGTTGGCTCAGGTGAGTTCACCGTCGATGCATCCGAAGATCTCGACACGTACGGCACCATCAACGGCACCTTCTCCTCAGTCTCTGGTGAGGGCATATTCAGTGGTCCAATGGTGCATCCTGGGACATTCCACATCGTGGACGCAGTTCCCGGCGACTACGACGTCACAGTAATCTTCGAGGACGGCACGCGTATAGGACTCGACGACGGCTTCACGATACCAATCATCGGCAGCCCGGAGGTCAGGACTATCGATATTGCTGGCGGCTCCATCAGCGGCACCCTTGTCGATACATCCGGGGAGCCTCTCGAGGGCGTGGTCACGCTGCTCGACAACACATCCGAGCCTGCCGACGCAGTTGCTGACTGCACGGAGTCAGGAACAGCACCCTGCATTATCTATCCCGATGAGAACGGGGACTTTGAGTTCGGTCCGATTATCCCAGGCAACTACACCGCCCAGGTCGACCTCGACGGCGACGGCTTCGCCGAGGTCTCCGCCGATTACTTCTTCGAGGAGAGTGAGGACTCCTCAGTCACCTTCCCGGCCCCTGTGCCTGACACCTCTGACCTGACATTCAGGCTGTTGGAGGATGGTCAGAACGTACCTGACCTGAATGTGACGCTGAGGCTGAAGAACGGCACTGGGGAACCAGTCTCGGCGATATTCGACAACGACTCAGGTCAATACATGGTCGAATTGGTGTACGGAACCTGGATTCTCAACCACACCCTAACCGAAGAGCTCCAGCTCTGGGAGCAGATAGAGGTCGACGAGAATGACATGGATGCAGACTACGAGTTCCGGGTCAGCCGACTGGTAGTGGGATCGGTGTACTACGAGGAGAACATCTCCGCCGAGTTCCCCGAACCTGACGAGGGCAAGATTCTCGATTACATCCAGGTCGAATTCCACTGGGGCGACTTCAGCACCGTCGCTAGCACCAACGGCTCTGGTGGCTTCAGCGTGGTCCTTCCCGAGGGGGCGGTGGTTGACGCCACCGTGCAACTCCCCGGGGTCACACTCAATCTGGTCAACGGGACACGATTCACCGTGACTTCAGACGGGCTGCTAGTGGGCTCCGAGCTAGTGGAACACCTCAGCATGATTGCCATGCCCGGGTACTCAGTTCAAGGACTGGTAAGCATCAACAGGGAAGCGAACCCGTACCGCTCCACCTACGGCGGCTGGGAACCGGTCACCGTCACAGCGGACAATCTGGAAACCGAGGTCAGGTGGCATGGGCAGGTGGCTCCGGACGGGATTTTCAACATGGTACTACCCGGCGGCAACTGGACCTTCGATCTCGATGCGGACTGGCTTAACCCGATGTCAACAGACCTCGAGGTCGACGGCAAGAACGACTCCATCGACTTGGTCATCCACCCACTCAACAGCACCCTGACAGTCGAACTCTTCCTCGACCACAGCGCTGACAACAACGCCTCCAACGGCACATATGTCACCTATCCATTC
>JASMMD010000029.1 GCA_030748335.1 Candidatus Thalassarchaeum sp.
CTCAAACCAAGATGCTCGCCGACCGCGGCGAACAGCCCCGGTGTGAGTGAATGTGAGATGGGGTAGCCTGCGATGCCCCAGTAGTCCGGCATGGAATCCCTATGGGCCGCTCCGAATTCTCCGAAATGAAGGTTTCAAGAGAGGTGGGTCCTCGCCGCGAGTGATGGACAGCGACCTCGATATCGCCCGAAATGCCACGATTCGCCCCATTGAGGGAGTGGCTGAACAACTCGGGCTGGCTCGCAGTGACCTGATTCTGCACGGCCCGCACATAGCCAAGGTCAACTGGGAGACCATCAAGGCCAAGCGCAACGGCAAGTCAGGCTACCTGATTCTAGTCACCAGCGTGAGCCCGACCGCCTTCGGCGAGGGCAAGACGGTGACCACCATCGGCCTGAACCAAGGCCTCAACGCGCGCGGGCACAACGCGTGCTGCGTGATTAGGGAGCCCTCTATGGGACCAGTATTCGGAATCAAGGGCGGCGCTGCCGGCGGCGGCTACTCACAGGTCCTGCCGATGGAGCAGATCAACCTGCACTTCACCGGTGACCTACACGCGGTCACCTCAGCGCACAACCTGTGTTCTGCTATCATCGACAACCACCTTCACCGCGGCAACGAGCTCGACATAGACCTCAACCGCATTTACTGGCCCCGTACCATCGACATGAACGACCGCAGCCTCAGACAGGTCACCATCGGCCTAGGCGGGAAGTTCAACGGAGTCGTCCGCACCGACCGCTTCGATATCACCGCTGCAAGCGAGGTGATGGCCATCCTTGCCCTGTCGAAGGACTACGCTGACCTACGTGAGCGTCTCGGGCGCATCGTCATCGCCAAGTCGAACTCGGGCAAACCCGTCACAGCCGAAGAACTCGGTGCGGCCGGATCGATGTGTCTCCTACTCAGGGAGGCCCTGATGCCAAACCTCGTTCAGACCCTTGAGGGCAACCCCGTCTTCATCCACTGCGGTCCGTTTGCCAACATCGCACACGGGAACTCTTCGATAATCGCCGACGAGATCGCCCTCTCGTGCGCGGACTATGTGGTCACGGAGGCAGGCTTCGGTGCCGAGATGGGTGCTGAGAAGGCACTTCACATCAAGGCGCCAGCAGCCGATAGGGCGCCTGACTGCCTGATTCTCAATGCCACAGTGCGGGCGATGAAGATGCACGGCGGAGGCTTTGCCTCCGGCGGCGGCAGGAGACCCACTCCCGAGGAGCTGGAGACCGAGAACGTCGAGGCGACTAGGGCTGGCGCGGCCAGCAACCTGCGTCGCCACGTCCGGAACCTAGCCGAGACGAGCATCCCGGTCATCGTCTCGATAAACCGCTTCGAGCACGACACCGAGGCAGAGATCGAGGCCATCAGGGACGAGGCCATCAAGGCCGGCGCCAAACAGGTCGTCCTCAACGAGGCCTTCGCTAAGGGAGGCGAGGGGGCGGCCGAACTGGCCGACGCTGTTGTTGCGGCCTGCGCGAAGCACGATGAGGCAGGCCGACCATATACTCCAATCGTAGAGCACGGCATGCCAATCGAGGAGACCATTCTGAGGGTGGCTACCAACATATACGGGGCAGAGACGGTCGACTTCAGTGACAAGGCTCAGGCATCCCTCAAGACCTTCGATGAATGGGGCATGGGGTCTCTGCCAGTCTGCATGGCCAAGACCCAGTACTCGTTCAGCCACGAGCCGAAGGTCCTCGGCTCTCCCACCGGATTCACTCTCCCCATCCGAGAGATTCGCGTCAACGCCGGCGCTGGCTTCGTCGTCGCAGTATGCGGCTCGATGATGACCATGCCCGGGCTACCTACAAGACCGGCCGCCCTCGACATGGACATGGACGACGAAGGCAGGCTAACAGGCGCTTTCAGATGAGGTTGTGATACCGTGCGCAGAATCAAGCGCTTGGAAGAAGGGGTCCGGTTGCGGCTTGAGGACGAGGACGACCTGTGGGCGACCGCTCAGTTGTGCAGCCCTGGCTCACGAGTCGGCATGCTATCGCATCGAAGAGACTCAACGACTGGAACACAGTCGGACAGCAGGGCGAAGAGCGCCGAGCGCAAGCCGATGTGGATAGTCCTCGAGGTCCAGGAGACCGCATTCCAGCCGTTCACCGACAACCTCCGCATACATGGCATAATCACCGAGGCCAAGATCGACATCGGCAGTCACCACACTCACCTAATCAGCCCCGGCTCGGAGATTGAGCTGACCCGTGAGGGCGGACTCTCGCGGGCCGACGTATCGCTTCTGAGGGAGTCCCTATCGGCCGGCCGTCGAGCCAAGTGTGGGCTGGTGGTGGTTGAGTCTGACGAGATTTCCATCTTCGAGGTCGCAGCCCATGGTATCAGAGACGTCTCGCAGTTCTCCATGCGCGGGGGAGGCAAGAAGGCGGACAACTCGACGAGTGTACGCCGAGGCTTTTTCGAGCGCGTCGCCAAGGAGACACGACTCGTCTTCAAAGACCAGATGCCACTGGTGCTTTGTGGACCTGGAATGGCCCGTGAGCAGTTCGAGTCCCACCTCAAGGACCAGGGTGCCCAGAACCAGATTCTCAACGCTGCGACCTCCATAGGAGGTCGGGCCGCGGCGAACGAGGTTCTTGCAGAAGGCCTCGCTGACTCGTTACTGGGTGAATACGCTCTCGTCCAGCAGGTCCGCGCGATTGAGGAGGGCCTGAAGCGAATTTCCACGGGTGGAGCGGTCTCGTACGGTCCGGCCGAGATAGCGGACGCGGCCGAGCAGGGGGCGGTCGAGACTCTGGTGATTGAGGCCTCCATGTTGCGCAGCGAGGACAGCGAGTTGCGTGGGCGCTGGACTGGAATAGCCTCGACTGTGGAGTCCTCAGGGGGCAGCCTCATCCAAGCCTCCGTCGACCACGATTCGGGCCAGCAGTTGCTCGGCTTCGGCGGGGCTATCGCCCTGCTGCGCTGGAAGACCGATTAGCAAGGCTCATCACCGCCGAGCGCCAGCAGGGAGCATGCCAACCAGCGACGTCAGGATTGTCGCCTTCGGCAGGCCGGAGCGCGACGATCCCCAGTCCAGTGTGCTCACCGCCGCTGCAGCCTTAGGGGCCTCGACCAAGTTGGTGACATGCTCCGAGGGCGAGGACTTCTCCAGTATGGACCACGGCTCGATTGACTGGGGCGCAGCCCTAGAGGGGTCACATTGGTTGGTGACCTCGACCTCAACAGTCCTCGAGGGCGAGTCCGCTCGCTACGCTTGGGGCGCGGGCATGACCTTCGGCGAGCGCGAGGGCTCGCGCACCGTGATGGTCGCCGATCTTCCTGATGACCCCTCTAGGTTAGCTGAGTGCTGGGGAGCGGTCATTGAGCGCATCAGGCAAGTTCACGTCCTCTTCATCGACCCAGAGGCACTCGGTCCCATCTCACGTCTGGAGGGAGTTGGAGAGGCGGAGCTCCTGCAACAGATCCGCCAGCGTGGGCTGGTCCCCCACGTGTGCACCGTGGGTGGCAGCAAGGCTCTGGTGGAGCACGCCCTCGGTTCTGTCAGAGCGTCAGCAGACCCTTCTCTAGGCCCGTACGGCTGGTTGGCCGCCTTCATCTGCGAACTACC
Organism: Candidatus Thalassarchaeum sp.; assembly: GCA_030748335.1. GTDB lineage: Archaea > Thermoplasmatota > Poseidoniia > Poseidoniales > Thalassarchaeaceae > Thalassarchaeum. Next base: position 3,581 of record JASMMD010000029.1, read on the forward strand.
CGCAGCGGGCCCGGGCAGCGAGGGTGTAGACAGAGCGGTCCGCGCGGCCGGAATGGCGGATTCGAACCCAGTTTGACACCGTTGGCAGAGACCCCTTTTGAAGGGGGACCCGTTCGCCCCGACCCTCGGGGGTCGAGAGCGTGTCATTGAGACTAGGTCCAGCTGGTGTTCCACTGTCCTGCAAGGGGCGCACGATAGTCGAGGGAATGGACGACATCACCACTCTCGGGCTGGATGCTATGGAGATCCAGACCGTACGGACTGTGCAGCCGAAGAACTTCGACCAGTACTGGCAGGCTGGGATTCTGTCGTGGAAGTCGGACCTAGAGATGAACCTCCATGGGCCCTACTACGCGGAGTTGCTCGGATCCCGGAGAGAGCGCAACCGTACCCTGACCAAGATGGAGGCCAGCATGCAGGCTGGCAAGATAGTCAACGCTAGACACCTAGTGTATCACGTCGGTCCATATGGCGAGTACGAACCGGGGACCGAGGCCAACGAGCAGGTCGCCAACATCTTCGATGGCGTGGTCGATAGGGTCAACAATATATGGGGAGACGAATCAGAGGAGGAGGACTACGCCGCCTTCCCATGGGTACACGATGCGAAACCGTCCCTAGTCGGTATCGAGACCTCGGGGCGGCAGGATCTCTGGGGTACCGTGGAAGAGGTCATCGAGGTCTGCAACCATGTCGAAGGGACAGTACCGGTGCTAAACATCGCTCACATCCACGCGCGCGGGCACGGGAGGATGAGAACCAGTGAGGACTACTCCGAACTGTTCGAACAGGTCCGTAAGAAGTACGGCGGCAAGAAGTTCTACTGCCACTTCGCCGGCATCGAGCACAGGATGGGCAACGCACTCCACTATACTCAGATCAAGAAATCCGACCTCAAGTTCGAGCCGTTCGCCGAGTTCCTAGCTGAGGAGGGCGACTGGCTAGACATCACCATCATCTCGGACTCACCTCTGCTCGAGCACGACGCCATGTACATGCTACAGCACTACGACAAGGCCAGACAGAGGTTGCTGGAAATCCAAGCTCGCGACGAGAGGAGAATCAAGCTGGCCATTGAGGCCGGGATGTCTCCCGAGGAGCTGGAGATGCTGGAGAAGGAGGTCGCCGAGTCGCGCAAGGGCGACAGCGAAGAAGCCGAGGAGGCTCCGAAGAGCAAGAAGAAGCCAGCAGCCAAGCCCGCCAAGAAGAAGGCCTCAGGCAAGATGATGTCCTTCGACGAGGACGAGGACAAGGACGACGTATTCTAGTCGGAACCGGCTCGGAAGGCTTGAAGTCACAACCACAGTGGCGAGGGTGCTACGGGACTGTAGCTCAGCTGGGAGAGCGCCGCACTGAAGATGCGGAGGCCGCTGGTTCAAGTCCGGCCAGTCCCACCATCAACTCGCTTCTGCGAGTACGCTGTCCTGGAATGCGTGAAGCTCGGAGATTCCAGTCGTGGCAGCATCGATCATGGCATCGAGCTCCTCGCGGGTGTAGGTCGCCTCCTCACCGGTCCCCTGCACCTCTACGAAGCCCCCGTCACTGGTCATCACTACGTTCATGTCAACGTCGGCATTGCTGTCAAGGATGTAATCCAAGTCTGTTTTGACCTCTCCGGCGACCATCCCCACGCTCAGTGCAGCGACGTCGTTGGGCATTACTGCGAGTTCGTGAGCCGATTTCTCGTCCTCGCTCAGTTCGGCCACCTCTACTCCCTTCTTGACATCCTCTCTGGTGAGCCGCCTGTCCTTGGGTAGGCACTCCCCGGAGGATATGAGTCGTCGAACGGCGAGCCTCAGAGCCAGTGAGGCGGCCGTGACGGAGGCGCATCTGGTCCCTCCGTCGGCGTTCAGCACGTCGCAGTCGACAGTCAGGGCGATAGGCCCGAGTTCGTCGAGGTCCACCGCACCGCGCAACGAGCGGGCAACGAGTCTCTCAATCTCCTGAGTTCTACCCTTCGCCCCGTTGCGCTCACGTCGGAACCTGCTGTTGGTCGAGCCCGGGAGCAGCGCATATTCGGCATGGACCCAGCCGCGCTCCGAGTCCCGTGGAAACCAACGAGGTAGCCTGTCAGCCTTGGTGGCGCAGGCCAGTACTACGGTGTCGCCCTGTCGGTAGACCAGCGAGGCGAGGGCGTTGGGCGTGAAGTCGAGAGCGACCTCGACCTCCCTCATCTCGCCAGCGCCTCTTCCGTTGTCTATCGCGCCCGACTTCGGCTTCGCCATGGCCCGGCGAGCGGTGAGTCCGGCATGAATCATTCGCGTCGGGCGTGTGGCGGCCGGAACGCGTCTACGATCGAAGAATCCGTGGTAATGTAGGGGCCTCCGATGAGGTCGACGCAGTATGGGACGGCGGCGAAAACCTCGTCGAGAATCTCACGAATCGAGCGCGGGGAGCCGGGCAGGTTGAGGATCAGGCAGGAGCCGCGTATGCCTGCGGTTTGCCTCGACAGCACCGCAGTCGGGACATGACGCAGCGAGACCGCCCTCATCTGTTCACCGAACCCGGGCAGCATGCGCTCGCACACCGCCTCGGTGGCCTCCGGTGTCACATCACGAGGCGCCGGTCCGGTACCTCCAGTGGTCACCACGACCGAGCAGCCATCGCTGTCAACTAGCTCCTCTAGCGACGCTTCAATCAGGGACTGCTCGTCGGGCACCAGACAGCGCACTACCTCCCAGGGTGACGTGACCGCCTCGCCGAGGAACAACTCTATGGCCGGCCCGCTGAGGTCCTCGTAGTCGCCGGAGCTTGCTCTGTCGGAGGCAGTCAGCACCCCGAACCTGCACATCTCGCCCGACCCCATCGTCATTCGACAGAGGGACTCTGTGAATAAAAGCAGCCACCGCCAACAGAAGCCATGTGATGCACATCTTCAAAGACCGCCGAGTCAAACGCGAGGTCCCGGAGGTGATGATGTGCTGAGTCTACCCCAACACGCACGAACGAACGTTGCCCCAACATCGCTGCTAGAGACCTCCCCGGAGGCTACCGCATCAGTGGTTTATGTAGGCTCAGACCTCATTCGCTGATGTAGGTGAGCTAATGACGGAAGATGGAAGGTACGCAACGCAGGTGAAGATAGTCAAACAGGAGTGCCCGGACGCGGACGAGGGAGAGATCGTTCAGGAGTTCCGGCGCTACGAAGAGGAATTCCTCATTCCTCCCGAGGACGCCTTGCGCTCAGTAGTCAGGAAGTTCCAAGCCGCTGCTGGCATGGAGCAGACCCAGATATCGGCCCCATCGAGGGCGGAGAAGAAAGTCGACCGCTTCTCCGAGCTCGATGCCGACGACCGCAACGTCACCATCGAGGTCGCGGTAATTACCTACACCCCCCGCATCCAGATGGTCCGCGGCGAGGAGCGTCAGGTGGCCTTCGGTTGGATTGAGGACAATCCTTGGGAGGGCAGCGACAACCGCGAGCGCTGGGACTTCAAGGACTGGGGCGAGCAGGCCGAGAATCTGGCTCCCGGATCGGTGGTCCGACTAGAGGGTGCCTCGGTGAATGAGTGGAACGACAAGCGCTCGCTGAACATCAACCGCACGACGCGCGTCACGGTGCTGAGAGAGGGTGGCACCCCGGCGGCACAGGTCAGTAACGACCCCGTCGATATAGCAACCGCCTCTGCGAACGAGGGCTACGTCAACATCGTCGCCCGATTAATCTCGGCCAAACCCGACGTCATCGTCAAGCGCGACGGGAGCGGGGAGCTAGACGTGGTCCGAGGCAGGCTCGGCGATTCGAGCGGCAGCATAGGCTTCCTGTCTTGGGTCCCCTTGGAGCACGAGCCCGGAACGCTACTCAAGATTGACGGTGCATCGGTCAGGAAGTTCAGAGAGACTCCTGAGATCAACATCGGCGACCGCACAAGGATAGAGGTCTATCACGACACCGCGTTCGCCAGTATGGAGGACCTCTCCCAAGCTAACAAGGTAGCCATTTCTGACTTACGCAATGGCATGCGCGACATCGAGGTCACAGTGCAGGTGGAGTCGTGGGTTCAGCGCTCATTTTCTTCCGAGGATGGCACTGAGCGGGTGGTCCGCAGTGGGGACGTCATCGACCCCAGCGGCCGTTGCCGCCTGACCGCGTGGTGCGAGGTTGACCCCGAGCCCGGCGACTTCCTGCACCTGACCGGAGCGAGGGTGCAGTTCTGGCAAGGATCGCCCGACCTAGTCATCGATGACGCCGCGCAGGTCTCAAACCTGTCCGACGCTCCTTGGGAGTCGATAGACCCCGAGAAGCACTGGGTCGATGTCGATCTCACCTCCATGGTTAACGGAGGCTCGCGCCGAGGGATACGCACTAGCGGCACTGTTGTCGCGGTGCGTCCGGACTCTGGCATAGTCGAGCGCTGCCCCGAATGCAGACGCGTCCTCAGGGATGGCTCCTGCATGGAGCACGGCCCGCAGCGCGGAGAGGAGGATCTCAGACTCAGATTCGTTATTGACGACGGGGTTTCCAATGCATCGCTGCTGATGTCCAAGGATGCCTCCGAGGCGTTCCTTGGGGTGAATCAGGAATCCGTCAAGGAAGAAATCGCCAGAGACGGTCGCGATGGTTTTGTGGCCTCTCTCCGTCAACGTGTTTTAGCGCAACGCTTCAACATCAAGGGACGCTCGATAGTGGACGACCAGGGCGCGATGCTGCTCGCCGACGAGGCCGAACAGGTCCAGACGACCGCTGCTGACGCAGCCAATGATGTGATGCAGCGCTGGGGGGTGGTCCTGTGATTCAGGAACCGGCACGTCGAATCGCCCGCCAGAGCGCCATAAGGCTGTTCGCACAGGAGTACAAGGAGGCCTCCCTGACTGAGGAGGGATCCGGGGAGTACGACCCGTCCTTCGTCATCACGAAGATTGGCGCGAAGATCAATCGAGCGCTGGTCTGTGGGGTCATCGACCGCATGGAGCGCCGGGAGGGAGACAGTGGCCCGAACTACACTGGTTACATCAGAGACCCCACTGGCAGCCATCTGTTCAACGTGGCTTCCTTCCAGCCGGAGTTGCATCCCGATTTCGAGGAGCTGATGGCACGGTTTGAGAACGGCGACCGCTTCCTTTTGGCCCTCGTAGGCAAGGCGAGGTGGTTCGAGACCGAGGATGGTGGTATGTTCACCTCTCTGCGCGCCGAGGAGTTCACAGAGATAGACAGGGAGTGCTACACGAACTGGCTGGTCGAGACAGCCGAGGCCACCTTGCGACGCATCGACGCCCACTCCACCTCACTCGAGTCGGACCTGAACCCCGCAGCACTCGAGGCCGCGGGAGTCCCCCACGATCTAGTCGACGGTATCGTGCTGGCTCGCGGGCACTACGGCGACTTCGATCCGGAGGGCTACCGGGTAGGCATCCTGCAGGCACTCTCCATGGCGACCGGTAGAACCAGCTTGGACGAGCCACCCCAGCCTTCCACCCCTACACTGGACGAGGTGATCCAGCCCGAGGAGGCGGGCGACCAGCCCACTCCTGAGCCGGGCGATGCGATTGACATGATCATCGAGACCGTACGCTCGCGGGATGCCGGCGAGGGCGTCGAGTACAACGACCTAGTAACCGCACTCGTTCACTCTGGCCACTCGCGGGAGTCCGCGGAGGAGGCGATAGACCAAGCTCGCGACCAGGGCGAGGTCATGGAGCCTCGATTCGGCTTCTTCCAGCTGGTGCCGGAGTGATTACTCCTCGTTTGACTCCGAGATCAGCGTCTCGGCGAACCGCATCCTCTCTCTGACTCTGTCGAGCGCTTCCATCGAATCGACCCTCTGCTTGGGACCATCGCCAATCTCAGCGCCCTTTATCTCGGCTATGTTGGTGGCCACAGCAATCACCCTGCTTCGAACCTCATCCCGCTCTAGGGGCCAACCCCGGCGCTCCGCTAGTCGGATGAGCAACGCCTCCTCGTCGCTACCCCACCTCCCTCCGTGCCCCCTGAGAATGGTCCCGATCATCCTCTCGAGATCCTCGACCCGGGCTTGGATCGTCAGCAGGTCGCCCTGCACCGAGGGTTCGGCCTTGTCGAGCTCGTGAACCAGCGCGTCGCCAGCGTCCTCGAGCACCGCATTGGGAGAAGGCACTTCGAACTCAGGCTCAAGGTCGAGCACCGCATCGTCCTGCTCCGCTTCGATTACCTCCGACTCGTCCTCGTCGACGACCTCCACCTCGAAGACTTCGGGCAGCCCCGATCTCCACAGGCTCCGCTTGATCCTGCCCCATCCATTGGCCTGACTAGTCAGGACTCCAGCAACGTGCCCCATCAGCACCGTCCGATTACCGGTCAGCGGAAGCTCGAGCCGCTGGCACAGCTCGTGGAGTTCGTCACGCTCCATCTCCGCTAGGCGCTCGACGGTGAGTCGGCGTGAGTCGAAGGTAAGGTGCAGCCACAGCCTCTGACGTCTCTCCTTGTGAGATCCAGATGACTTGATTCCGAACAGCTTCAGCATGCCACCGATATCCTTGTGCGACATCGATTGGATGCCATCCCAAGAGAGGTCGACGTCACCTAGCACTTGATTTTGGATTAGTCTGGCCCGCAGAACCTCGACCGAACCACTCTTGCTCAGACCGGCCTCTTCGGCCCTCTCCCGGAGTTCCACGAGGCGCCCCCTGAACAGGGCATCGAGTAGCACTCTATCCACATCCAACGCAGAACCCTCCTGCCCTCTCCCGCCACCAACGGTCATATCGCTTACGCAGCACCACAGGTGCTGGGAAGTCGGTTTGGGATGAAACTCGTCCGGCCGCTACTCCTCGAGATCGATGTAGGCCGGAGCCTCGATGTCGGTGTAGAAGTCCTTCGGCACTGGTCTGGAAGCCTCGCGAACTAGCACCTCCCAGTCTCGCAGCATCGAGATGGTGGCGTACTGGTATTCGGCATGGCCGATGAGACGGTCGAGGCCAAGCGACCTGTGTCCGTCCTTGGAGACCACTTCCAGTCGGATTTCAACGTGTACGTCGTCATCCAGCACTTCTCCCTCGGTATCGTGGCAGGACTGCTCCAAGGCGATGTCCTTGTGCTCCTCGGCCTGTTTCATCAGGGAACGTACGTGGCGGTGCCTGACCAGCACCGCAGTACGCTCCAGCATCTCCTCGCTCAGACCGGAGATTAACTGGTCATGGACCCACCACGAGGTGTTCCCCTCCGGTTCCGCAATCTGCTCCGTTATGCTGTGGGGAAACCTCCTTCTGGCCATCAGGATAACCAAATCGGCGTATGGCAGGGGTAGGAAGTGGGCGCCACCTCGGTCCTTGGGGTCGGGCAGCAGCGCGTGTCTGCGACCGCCAATCTCCAATTCGTCGTAGATCGCCCTTGAGGTGATGTAGCCGTCTATCTCACCGCTCTGCCTCAGGTCCTCCATCCACTCGGTCAAGGCTAGGGGGTTGCTAGGCGGACCATCAAGCTCCGAAATGGCGGCGTAGGCCACTGGTCCTAGTACCCTGAGGCCCCTGCGAGCCCGCCGCAACTGCCTGCGCACGCTCTTGTGCTCCGCCAGTACGAAGGCCGATTTCGGTTGGTAACCAATCTTATTCTCAGAGACCAGAATCAGATTAGGGCGTCTCGGGGCCCTCGCCCCAACCACCTCGCAGCCGGCTTCCAGCATCTCGACCTGTTTCCCGTGGAGCATCATGGCAGGCAATGCCACCATGTCCAACGTACCTTCCTCCAGCAGCGACAGGGCCTCGGAGAAACTGTCCAGTGCACGACTCTCTATGACGATTTCCGGGGCGTCTCCGGAGGCCATCAGTATGGCGATGTGCTCCGAAACTCGGCAGTCTGGTGAGTCGATGGTAGCGAGTGTGAGTTCGTCCATCTTCGTCCACCTCTGGGGAGGGGGCACGCAACGTGCCCAGCAGGTCGGCGAACACACTTGTTCATAAGGCGACCCCTGTCAAGGATGAACGAATTGAATGGTCTCGATGCATTCCTTCAAGGCCGAGTTAGATAGCCGTAGGAACGCCGTCGAGGAAGCGCTCGAGGAGTTCGTTCAACAGAACATGATGGGCCCGGGCGCGCCGGCGATGAGGCTGGCAGGCGACATACTTCTCGCTGGAGGCAAGAGGTATAGACCCGTCATGGCCACTCTCGCCTTCGAGGCCGCCGGGGGTGAGGACACCTCCAAGGTCATGAACCTCGCAATGGCCTCCGAGATTATCCACACAGCGACTCTGATCCACGACGACATATACGACCAGTCCAAAGTGCGTCGTGGTAAGCCCACCCTGCACACCTCGGTTGGCCTTCCCCAAGCCATCATAGCGGGGGACTACCTGTTCGCACTGGGCTTCGGCCTCGGGGGCCGTCATGACGACCGGGTTGTCGAGCGCATCGCCGAGGCCTGTGGACGTATAGCCACAGGCGAGCTGAAGCAACTCGAACATATCGGTAACCTCGCTACGACTCCCGAGGACTACTACGCCATAGTCGATGGCAAGACCGCCTTCCCAATCTCCTCAGGCTGCTGGGGGGCCGCGGTGTTAGCAGAAGCGCCCGAACACATCGTCGATGCAATGGAAGAGTTCGGAATAGAGTTCGGAAGGGCATTCCAGATGGTCGATGACTTGTTGGATCTGACAGGCGATCCTTCGATGGGCAAGCCGAGAGGCACCGACGTCCACGACGGCAAGATGACCCTCCCAATCATCCACGCGCTGACCATCCTGCACGGCACAGAGCGCGAGCACCTATCCGACGTGCTCCAAAACTTCAGCGACGAGCGCTGGGAGGAACTAATCGAACTGCTCGATTCAGCCGGCTCCATGGGATACGTTAGGCAACTCATCGACAACCACCTCCAGCGTGCTAAGGACGCCCTCGGCGCACTGCCCGCAGGCGCGGCACGCGATCTGCTTTTTGAGCTAATAAGGATGTCCCGGTCGCGCCGGAACTGAGCCTATGCAACCTACTCGCACTGACTGGGACGCCATAGTGGTAGGAGGGGGTCCGGCGGGGAGCACCGCCGCTCGTTACATCGCCGAAGGGGGCGCCGATGTGCTGGTGATTGACGGCAGGGATCCGATAGGCTCGCCACTACAGTGCGGCGAACTGGTCCCGAGCAACGACGAGATGCGCAGGCTATGCCCGGATGTGCCCGATATCGACGATCTGTTGAGGACCCCGGAGTCAGCAATCTCGATGCGCACCAATGAGATGAGGCTGGTGCCGCCTTCGGGAAAGCCTCTGTGCTACGACTTCGAGGGCGTAGTGCTGGATCGGGTCGCGCACGACGAGGCACTGGTCAAGTTGGCTGAGACGAGCGGTGCCCATTACCTAGTCGGCAGCAGGGTCGAGAGCGTCGAGGGTGAGACGGTACGCCTCAGAAACGGCTCTGAGTACACAGCGAAGGTGATTATTGGGGCCGGTGGTCACAACGACCCCCTGCGCAAGTCCGAGTGGCAGGAGAAGTCCCTCGTTATTCCCGTCAAGTTTGTGCTGATGTCGGGTGACTTCGAGGAGTCCCTTGAGCTTCACTTCGGTTCGGTGGCCCCGGGGGGGTACGCCTGGAAGTTCCCCAAGCAGGGCGGCGCCAACATTGGCCTCGGAATCCAGACCGCCCTAGCTCGCGGCAAGAGTCTAAACGACTACTCGGAGGAATTCTTCTCGAGGTACGAGGGGAGGGTGGAGTTCAGCGGGGCAGGCTCGTTGCCGATGTCGGGCACGATAGCATCCTTCGTCAAAGGCAACCACCTGCTCGTAGGCGACGCTGCCGGCATGGTACTGCCCTCTAACGGGGCCGGAATCACCATCGCGATGATTGGCGGAAGAATCGCCGGGCAGGTCGTCGCAGAGCACCTGCGCGACGGCACCCTGCTCAGCGAGTACGAGATTAGGTGGGAGTTGCAGATGGGGAGGGTGATGCGCAACTCGAAGCGTGCGTTCAGGCTCGGGAGTCTGCTGTTCCGCTCCCCGGACTGGTTGCTGAACCTCACCTTCAACAGACTGACCAAGCCATTCATCTGGAGGGCCGTGACGTGCCGCTCGCTACTCTTCTAGGGCGAGGAGGCCTGCCAGATTGTGGCCATCCCAGGAAACACCACCTTAGCACGGACGTCGACGAAGCCAACCTCCTCAAGCATCCTGACGTAGTCACGCGTCGTCCCGAAGCTTCGGTAGGTCTTAGCTAGCCACTTCCAAGGGTGATCGGATCTCCTGAATAGCAGTCTGGCGTACGCGCCGACCCATAGCCTCATCCAGAGCCAACCTAGAACGCCATGCAGACGGTTCATCTTAGCCGGGTCGACTATCACCAAAGTACCTCCTGGTCTCAGCACCCTGAGGGCCTCTCTGAGCCCCTCCCGCTTGTCGTACCAGTCTCTAAACGAGAACAGCGAACACACAGCGTCGAACGAAGCGTCCTCGAATGGCATCTCCTCGGCCACCCCCTCGACGAATTCGACGGCCGAGT